>JAWVYG010000022.1:0-11852 GCA_033722815.1 Halioglobus sp. | reverse complement strand
CGGGCCGAGGTGGAGAAAGTCGCCAAGTTCCAGTTCGCGGGCGACGTCGGCCAGGGTCTCACCCTTTACCAGCGCCGCGCGCATCCGGCTGAGATCGCCCTCACGGGCACGGGGCAACTGCAGGTACAGCGCCTCCGCGATGATGTGGTTGAGAATCGAATCCCCGAGGAACTCCAGCCGCTCGTTGTTGCGGCCACCGAAACTACGGTGGGTCAGCGCCAGTGTGAGCAGGTCCGGATCACGAAATTCGTACCCCAGCGCCCGCTGCAGGCGCGCGATGTCGGCCATGCCTTACTATTGGGCGGCGTCTTCCGCGGTGAGGGGCCCGGACTTGCCCACCTGGTACTTGAGATCATCGAATGTCATCACCGCGTCGATGCGCCACATGATCGGCACCCGTACCTCGTAGCCGGCATCGATGAAGGTATTGCCTTTCTTGCGGTAGATTTCCACATTCTTGGCTTCCACGCCATAAATCTGGTTGGTATTGAAGATAGTGTCGATCTTGCGGCGGATGGCGCCGATTGACATTGACTCGGTTTCCGAGTCCAGCGCCACGCGCTGTACAATGTCCCTCACATTGAGGTACTCGAAGTAGGATGGCCCGAGGCGAATAACGCACATCACGAAGAATCCCACCATGATCATTATGGCGAGTATTCCCAGTAGCGACATGCCCTTCTGATTGCGCTGTGTATTCATCCCCGATCCTCCTTCGCGAAGTTCTTGGTTATTCTATCAGGCCGACACGATCGAAGCTGGGGATGCTGAAAAACGAATCCCAGTGCATCCACACCGCGAAGGCCTTGCCTACTATATCCCGTTCTGACACCTGACCCCAAATGCGGCTGTCGCTGCTGTTGTCCCGGTTGTCTCCCATCATGAAGTAATGGCCCGGCTTCACCGTGACGGCAAAGTCCCTCGCGGGGCGCAGGGTATCCACCTGGCGCAGGTGGGTAGCCTCGCCTATCGTTTCGTTCGATACCAGGTAGCGCGCCGCTCCCGGCCCGCCGCTGCCCACGGGCGCCGCCTCCACACGCTCGCCGTTGACGAAGAGCTCCTTGTCGCGGTACACCAGCTTGTCGCCGGGCAGCCCGACGACCCGCTTGATGAAATAGGTATCGTTCTGGTGCGGCGGGAAGAACACCATGACATCGCCGCGCCGGGGCTCGTTGATCGACACGACCTTGTCGCGCAGCACCGGCAGCCGTATGCCGTAGGTGTACTTGTTCACGAGGATGTAGTCCCCCACCTGCAGGGTCGGGACCATGGAAGACGAGGGAATCTGGAACGGCTCGACCAGGAAGGAGCGCAGCACGAAGACAACCAGCAGGATGGGGAAAAACGAGCGGGCGTACTCGACCACGACCGGCTCCCTGGCCCGGCTCTCCAGCTGGGACTGGTAGCGCGCCGCATCCGGGCTGCCCTGGTCGTTCCAGCCGGGGAACTCGACTCGTAAACTATCGATGGTGCGCCGCCTGTTGGGGGCGAACAACACGGCATCCAGCAGCCACAAGAGGCCGCTGCCGAAGACCAGCACCACCAGAATGAGGGGAAAATTGATCGTCAAGTTATCCACCGCCTATCCATCCACCTTGAGCACCGCAAGGAAGGCCGACTGCGGGATCTCCACCCTGCCCACCTGCTTCATACGCTTTTTCCCGGCCTTCTGCTTTTCCAGCAGTTTGCGCTTGCGCGTGACATCGCCCCCGTAGCACTTGGCCGTTACGTTCTTGCGCAGCGCCTTGACTGTCTGGCGCGCCACGATTTTACCGCCCACCGCCGCCTGGATGGCGACGTCGAACATCTGCCGCGGGATGAGTTCCTTCATCTTCTCGGTGAGCTGCCGGCCGCGGTGCTGGACCTGGTCGCGGTGTACGATAGTGGCCAGGGCGTCGACGCGATCGCCGTTGATCAGCACATCCAGCTTGGCCAGTTGCGCCGCCTCGAAGCGCTCGAAACTGTAATCCAGGGAGGCGTAGCCGCGGCTGACCGATTTGAGCCTGTCGAAAAAGTCCAGCACCACCTCGGCCATGGGAATATCGTACACCACCGACACCTGTGCGCCGAGAAACTGCATATCCTTCTGCACGCCACGCTTTTCGACGCAGAGGCTGATCACGTTGCCCAGGTAGTCCTGCGGCACCAGGATGTTACAGCGCGCTATCGGTTCGCGCATCTCGTCGATATCGCCCGGATCAGGCAGGGCCGAGGGGTTGTCGACCTGCACCACGTCGCCGTCGCTCTTGACGACCTCGTAGATGACCGTCGGCGCGGTCGTGATCAGGTCCAGGTCATACTCGCGCTCCAGGCGCTCCTGGATGATCTCCATGTGCAGCATGCCCAGGAAGCCGCAGCGAAACCCGAAGCCAAGGGCGTCGGATGTCTCGGGCTCATAGAACAGCGAGGCGTCGTTCAGGGTCAGCTTGGCCAGGGCGTCGCGGAAATCCTCGTAGTCGTCCGAGGAGATGGTGAAGATGCCCGCGTAAACCTGCGGCTTTACCCGCTGGAAGCCTGGCAGCGCTGCCACCTCCGGGTGCGCGGCGTGGATCAGCGTATCGCCCACCGGCGCCCCGTGGATGTCCTTGATGCCGGCAACCACGAAACCCACCTCGCCCGCCTGCAGGGCCTCCTGCTCCAGGCGCTTGGGCGTGAAGATGCCGACGCTGTCGACCTGGTGCGCCTTGCCGATGGATTTCGCGACGATCTTGTCGCGGGCGCGCAGGACGCCCTGCTTGACGCGCACCAGGGAGACCACGCCGAGGTAGTTGTCGAACCATGAATCGATGATCAGCGCCTGCAGGGGGGCATCGCGATCACCCTCCGGCGGCGGTATCTCCTCCACCAGGTACTCCAGCGCGTCCTCGATCCCCATGCCCGACTTGGCGCTCACCAGGCACGCACCGGTGGCATCGATGCCGATGATTTCCTCGACCTCGAGCCGCACCCGATCCGGGTCAGCCTGGGGAAGGTCCATCTTGTTGAGAATCGGCAGGACCTCCAGGCCCTGCTCGATGGCGGTGTAACAGTTCGCCACGGACTGGGCCTCGACGCCCTGCCCTGCATCGACCACCAGCAGCGCACCCTCACAGGCGGCAAGCGACCTGGAGACCTCGTAGGAGAAATCCACGTGCCCGGGCGTGTCGATAAAGTTGAGCTGGTAGGTCTGGCCATCGCGCGCTTTGTAGTTGAGCGTGACGCTCTGGGCCTTGATCGTAATACCGCGCTCCCGCTCGATATCCATCGAATCGAGCACCTGCTCGTCCATCTCCCTGTCGCTGAGGCCGCCGCAGTACTGGATAAAGCGATCCGCCAGCGTCGACTTGCCGTGGTCGATATGGGCAATGATGGAAAAATTTCTTATGTGCTGGAGGTCGCTCACTCAACAAGCCCGCCCGGCTGGTCGCGGCTGCGCGCTCTGCCGGTAACCAAAAAGGCGCGATTGTACCCCACTGTGGACGCCAGCGTCACGGCGTCCACAGTGGGGAGCGGCCGCTATTTCTCCAGCCGCAGGCCGATGAACAGCGGGTTTCCGCGCCTGATCAGTCGCATGCGGATCGAACTGTTCTCGTCCAGCCCTTTGACCGCCTTGTCGAAAGACTTTACAGACTTGATTGGGGTCGACTGGATCAACGTGATGATATCGCCGGCGAGGATGCCCGCCCCGGCAGCCGGCGACTCCTGCAATACCTCGCGCACCAGCACACCGCCGCTCAGGCCGTTGCGCTCCAGCGACTCCGGGGGAACCTCCTCCACAACCAGCCCCAGGCGTCCGCCGCGGCCGTTCTCGGACTGCCCCGCCCTCAGGGCGAAGGAGTCGTCCGCGCCCAGGCCGCCAACCTTGACATCGAGTGTCTTGCGACGACTGTCGCGAATGATATCGACCTCGACCACCGAGTCCGGCGCTATCAGGCCGACCACGTGCGGCAGGTCGCCGGAAGTCTCGATCATCTGCCCGTCGAAGCTGACGATTACGTCGCCGCTTTCCAGGCCGGCCTTGTCCGCGGGTCCATCTTCGGCAACCTGCGCAATCAGCGCTCCCATCGGGCGGTCGAGACCGAAGGAGTCAGCCAGGTTCTTGTCGACATCCTGGATGGTGACACCGAGCCAGCCACGGGTCACCCGCCCGTCCGTTTTCAGCTGGGATACCACGTTGCGCACCACGTTGACCGGTATGGCGAAGGACAGGCCGATGGAGCCGCCACCGCGGGTATAGATCTGTGAGTTGACGCCGACCACCTCGCCGTCCAGGTTAAACAGCGGTCCGCCGGAGTTGCCGGGGTTGATGGCCACGTCGGTCTGGATGAAGGGCACGTAGTTTTCGTTGCGCTCCGTCGGGAGGCTGCGCCCCTTGGCACTGACGATACCCGCTGTAACCGAGTAGTCCAGGCCGAAGGGCGAGCCGATTGCCAGCACCCATTCACCCACCTCCAGCTCATCCTGGGGAGCGAGCTTCAACACCGGCAAGTCCTGTGCGTCGATACGCAGCAAGGCCAGATCGGAGCGGGGATCGGTGCCGATGACCTCGGCGTCGAATTCGCGCCGGTCGCTCAGGCGCACCAGCACCTTGGTGGCGCCCTCGACAACGTGGTTGTTGGTCACGATGTCACCGTCCTTGGACACAATGAATCCCGAGCCCATGCCCCGGCGCTGGTGGGGTACGGGCGGGCCGCCGCGGTATTCGAAGAAGCGCCGCAGGTAATCCGGCAGCTCATCGGGGAGATCCTGGTGGGGCGTCGAGCGCGCAGAACTCTGCTGCACGATGATCTTGACGACCGCGGGCGAATTGTCGCGCACGATCTCCTTGAAATCCGGTAATTTGGCGGCGCTGGCCCCCACACTGAACAGCAGTATGGGCAGCAGGCAGCAAAGGATTCGCGTTCGTAGTGTCATGGTTCTAAAGTCACCTCGAGTTAAGCGTTTTCCGGGTAGAGCCCAAAACTAGGATACGCGCACCGGCTCGGTGCCGGATCGCAGGATGCGCTGCAACGTGGGCTGGAAATAGCTGTCATCACGATGCGCTCTGGCGTGCCGACGCACCAGCGCAAAACCCACAGCGATGCCCGCGACCGCACCCAGCGCCGCCGCGACGTCCTGGTTCAGCGGCAGGGCGACAGCCGCCAGCGCGGCGCCGGCGATCATGCACAACAGCGGCAGCAGGTAGGCAACAAAGGACCCGCGCAAAATGACCTCCTCCGGAATACTGATGATCACCTCGTCGTCTACACGGCAGTCATCGGCACGAAAGTCTCCGGTCAGTACCCGGATGTAGTTACGCCGACCAGGGTAGATCTGGTTCAACAGGCCGTGTCCGCACCCCTTTTGCACAGCACAACTGCCGCAGGTGCTCTGGCGGATGGTCTCCACCCAGACGCTGTCGTCGTCTACCGCCACCACCCTGGCCTGCTCTGTCAGCATCTCACTGTTCCCAGTTGACGGAATCGGCCACCATGCGCGCCGTGTTGACCGGCACCTCGCCGATCACGGTCACCAGCACCGGCTGGCCATCCAGGCTCATGCCGCGGGTGTAGGAGGTCGTGCCGCCGTCGCGCACGACGCCCTCCCCCGGGCGCAGGCCGCGCTCCAGTTCCTCCATGAACACGGAAAACACTGCCAGGCCGTCGGTGTAGGACCGGCGGCCGGACACCGCTTGCGGCGAATCGGTTGCCGTGAACCCGCGCGGCAGCCACCTGACGCTCCATGCCCGGCGAACCGGGGCATCCAGCGAGCTGCTGTCGGGGTGGGGGTGCTGAGCGCGATGCACGACCTCCACGTCCGCCGTGCCGGGCAGCGAGTCGCCGAGGCTGAGGTTCGCATACTGGAACTTCTCCAGCACCTTGTCGCCGTGCCCGTAGGTCACGGTCTTCAGCAACAGGCCCGTCTCCCGGTCGAGTGCCAGCTGGTAGCCATAGCGATACACATCCAGGGGGCGGATCCGGATCCGCACTGCCGCGCGACCGGCCACCCTCTCGTTACCGTCGATACTGAAACGATAGTGGTCAGCAATGCCGCAGTCACCGCCGCTGAGCCGGGAGCCCGCCTTGAGCAGCATCTGCCCCGGGTGTTTGCAGCCCAGCGGATGGGCATGGCGGTCGACCCTGGCACCCTGGCCGGTGAGCTGCGTCAACCGTTCGGAACTGGCACCCCCTGCAACCATGTGGGAAACCTGGATCACCTGCATGTCGTCCCTGCGCTGCAGCGTCGCCACGCCGTGATAACTGGTCTCGTGCATGCTGCTGGCCATCTTGTCCAGCCAGGCAAACGCCCTTGCGTCCCCGCCGTCGCAACTTACCTCAGCCGAGGCGATACCGACTGGCAGCGCCCCCAGCGCGGCGATGGCTGCAAGTTTCGCCAGGTACCTTCGCCGCATCGAAGCCTACTCCCGGATTTCCGGGACCCGCGCAAACGGGATCAGTCCCTGGGGAGAGTTGAGCGCGGCATGCTGTGCATGCTCCTGCATGTAGCGGCTCATCTTCTGGCGTGCGAGCTGGCGATAGGCCGTGCTCGTGGCAGGCTGCAGCACCGGCACCGCCTTGGTGCCGTAACTCGCCGGCACCGCCGTGGCGCCGAGGCTGTTCAGCATACCGACGGGAGAGGCGCTGGTAGCGACGGCGCTTTCGCCCTCGTACCCGGCATCGGGCCCGAGCTGCGCCAGCTGCTGGCCGCCGATAACCACGGTGGCCGCCACCGAAGCGGCCACGGCGAAGCTGGCAAGGGGTCGGCGCAAGCGCTGTCCCCAGCGTTGATCCGACCCGGATCCGGGGGACCGCCCGCCGATGGCGTCGCGCACCTGCGCGGAAATGTCGATGTCCGTGTGCGCCACCGGCGTGCCGCCCAGCGCGCTGCGCGCGAGGTTGTACCTCGTCCACGCGCGGCGCAACTCCTCGTCGCCCGCAGCATTGGCCAGCAGCCGCTCCAGTTCGAGCTCATTGGCCTCGTCGTCCATAAGCGCCGAGAGCGACTCTCGAAGTTTCTCACTCATCTGCCATGTCCTTCCTGGTATTCGTGTTACCCGCTGCCATCACAACAACCCGCTTGCCGCAGCCCTCAGGTCTCCCCTTCCAACTGGCGCCTGACCTGTGCGTCTATAGCCTCGCGCGCCCGAAAAATCCGCGACCGGACAGTGCCCACCGGGCAGTCCATGATCTCCGCGATGTCCTCGTAACTCAGACCATCAAATTCGCGTAAAGTTACGGCGGCGCGCAGGTCGTCGGGCAAATTACTGATGGAGCGGTCCACTACTTCCTTCAACTCGCGACCAAACAGCGCATTTTCCGGATTCTCCATGTCGCGCAGGGCGCCGCCGCCCTCGTAGTACTCCGCGTCCTCGATATCGACATCCGATCCCGGGGGCCTGCGCGACCGGGCCACCAGGTGATTCTTCGCCGTGTTGATCGCGATGCGATACAGCCAGGTGTAAAAGGCGCTGTCGCCGCGAAACCTGGGCAGCGCCTTGTAGGCCTTGATGAACGCCTCCTGGGCCACGTCCTGCACCTCGTCCGCGTCGCGCACGTAGCGACTGATCAGTCCGAAAATCTTGTGCTGGTATTTCAACACAAGCAGGTCGAACGCACGCGAGTCGCCCTTCTGCACCCTGGCTACCAATTGCTGATCCGTTTCCGCGGCGGTCACGCCCGGCGTCTCCCTGTTCTGTCCTGCGCCGTGCGCGGGCAGCGGCGAATGACTGGTAGACAGTAGATATGAAACTTGGTTCGCATTGGTACGCCGGCGGTTTTGAGGGACGGGGCCACGGGAAGTTCCCCGCAAGGGTAGTTTTCGTATTCGCCTGTTGCCGTATATACTGGGCCACGGTTCGCAGGACTTCAGCTAAGTCTTTGAGCCACATGATATATTTCATAGTCTGACCCGGCAAGCACAGGCCAATGGCTACCCGAAACCAACACGACGTCCTGGTCATAGGAAGCGGTGCTGCAGGCCTCAGCCTGGCCCTGCACCTGCCTGCGGACCTGCGCATTGCCCTGCTCACCAAGGGAGAGCTCAACGAGGGCTCGACCTACTGGGCACAGGGCGGCATGGCCGCGGTACTGGACAACCGCGACACCATCGACTCCCACGTCGAAGACACCCTGATCGCGGGCGCCGGCCTGTGCAACCGCGCTGCGGTGGAGTTTACGGTGAGCAACAGCCGCGCCTGCGTCGAATGGCTGGTGCAGCAGGGCGTGGACTTCGACCTGCGCGATGGCAGCGAGAATCCCGCCGACACCCGGTTCCATCTCACCAGGGAAGGGGGCCACAGCCACCGGCGCATCATCCACTCCGCTGACAGGACGGGCCGTGCCATCTCGGAGGTCCTCACCGAGCGCGCCGTGGCTGCATCCAACATCGAGGTCTTCACGCACCGCACGGCCGTGGACCTCATCGTCAGGGACGGCCGCTGCCAGGGCGCCTATATCCTCAACCAGCAAACGGGACGTGTGGAGCTATTCCAGGCCTCCGCGGTGGTGCTGGCAACGGGCGGCGCGAGCAAGGCCTACCTTTACACCAGTAATCCCGACGGCGCCAGCGGCGACGGCATCGCGATGGCCTGGCGCGCGGGCTGTCGCGTGGCCAACCTGGAATTCAACCAGTTTCATCCCACCTGCCTGTACCACCCCCGCGCGAAATCCTTCCTGATCACCGAGGCCATACGCGGCGAGGGCGGCAGGTTGCTCCTGCCGGACGGCAGCCGCTTCATGGACACGTTCGACGAACGAGGAGAACTCGCCCCTCGCGATATCGTGGCGCGAGCCATCGACCACGAAATGAAACGCCTCGGGGTGGATTGCGTCTTCCTGGACATCTCGCACAAGAGCGAGGAGTTCCTGGCGGGGCATTTTCCCACCATCCTCGCTCGCTGCCGCGACTTCGGTATCGATCTGGCGGCAGAGCCCATTCCCGTGGTACCGGCGGCGCACTACACCTGCGGCGGTATCGTGGTCGACACCAACAGCGCCACCGACATTCCCGGGCTGTATGCCGTGGGTGAGGCCTCCTGCACCGGCCTGCACGGCGCTAACCGCATGGCCAGCAACTCGCTGCTGGAGTGCGTGGTGTTCGCCGCGTCCGCCGCGCGCCACATCCGGGACACCCTGCCCGATACAGCGCCTCCCAAGGAGGCGCCGCCCTGGGACGAAAGCCAGGTGACCGATTCCGATGAGGACGTGGTGATCTCCCACAATTGGGACGAGGTCAGGCGCTTCATGTGGGACTACGTCGGCATTGTGCGCACCAACAAGCGGCTGCAGCGCGCCCAGCACCGCATCCAGCTGTTGCAGGCCGAAATCGCGGAGTACTACGGCAATTACAAGGTCAGCAACGACCTGCTCGAACTGCGCAACCTGGCGATGGTGGCGGAACTGATGATTCGCTGCGCCATTTCGCGTCGGGAAAGCCGCGGGCTGCACTACACGCTGGACTACCCGGACCCGTTGCCCGAAGCGCGGGACACCATCCTGCTGCCCGACAACGGGACCGCCGGCTGAGGCAATACCGCAGCGGCGCTCAGGCGCGGCTGTCGCGGGCAACCACCAGCGCCACGCGCAGCCGCCGGTAGTGCCGGAAGCCGGCGCTGTCGCTAAATATCCACAGCGCCTGGACGGCGCCATCGGGCACGCGCCGCAGCTGCAGGTAGACGACCCACGGCAGCGCCACCTGGCAACGCTGCAGGGTGAAGTGGCTCACCTGCCCGTCGGCGCGCAGCAAGGTCCAGCGCCCGGCCCGCCAGCGCAGCTCACCTCCCGCGGCCTCCTGCCGGTACAAGCGCAGCGTAACGAGGACAACGGGCACCGCGAAGACCCAGACCAGGGCGAAATACCCTGCCAGCGCGAGCTGCATCAGTGCGGCTGCCTGGGCCAGTGCGAGGGCGTACCACAGCGCCCTGCGAATCCGCGATTCAGCGATCTGCAGGTGGTCTGCGGGTGAATTCGAGTATGCGACCGACAATGACCCGCGTGTCCTTATCAACAGGCTGTTCGCGCCGCAACAGCCACGCGAAAAGGTCCTGGTCCTCGCAGCGCATGAGCGCCTGGAAACGACGCCGGTCCGGATCGTCCAGGTCTGCGTAACACTGGTCAACGAAGGGCTCCAGGACGAGATCCAGTTCCAGCATGCCGCGCCGGGCGGCCCAGCGCATGCGGTTGATTTCTTCACGGTTAATCATGACAGCCTCGGCCCCGCGGGGGCACATCACCAGGCGCCATTATAGCGTTCAATGCTGGCGCCCCCTAAGTCGTCATGGTCCCGTGGCTGTCGCACTACTGACAGGCCATGATTCAGCCCCTATCATGTCCGCGACCACCAGGAGGCACCGACATTGAATTGCCAGTTCAGCATTCTCGAGGACGAAGCCCTGCTGCATATCAGCGGCCCGGACAGCCTGAACTTCCTGCAGGGCCAGACAACCTGCGATACGCAGGAGGTGGGCGGCTCACGCGCGACGCACGGCCTGTATTGCACGCCCCAGGGCCGGGTGGTCTGCGACTTCCTGCTCCTGCAGCTGGAGGACGGACACTTCGCCATGCGCATGCGCCGCGACATCCGCGAACACGCTGCGTCGGTTTTCGGTAAGTACATTGTCTTCTCCAAGGCGCAGCTGGACGCGACCAACGACGAGTGGCGGGTGGTTGCCGTGTGGGGGGAGGCAGCCGCGGCGACGCTGGAAAAGGCCCTGGGTGTAAAACCTGCGGCGCGGCACGAGGCGGTCACCGCCGGGAGCTGCATCGCGGTGCAACTGGATGACAGCGGCCATGCATTCGAGTGTTACGGCCGCGACGTCGAGGCGCTGTTGGAGAGTCTCTCCCAGGCCGCGCAGCCCTGCGAGGAGAGCGCCTGGCAGCGCATGCAAATTCTTGCAGGCATACCCCGGATTGAGGCGGCGACTATCGAGATGTTCGTGCCGCAGGTACTGAATTACGACCTGACCGGACACATCAGTTTTACCAAGGGGTGCTATACGGGCCAGGAGGTGGTGGCGCGCCTGCACTACCGCGGCAAGTCGAAACGCCGCACGTTTCTCGCGCAGCCGGGCGAGGCCGCCGGGGCGGGAGACCCGGTTTTCAGCGTCGACGGCGCCCAGAGTATCGGCAATGTCGTCAACTGTGCCGTAGGGGAGCCGCGCCTGGCGCTGGTATCCGCCACGCTGGAGGCGCCGCAGCTCGAACTCCACCTGCATTCCGCCGAAGGTCCCCCCGTCAGCCTGTCACAACCGCCCTACCCGCTCGATACGGACTGACGCCCGGTGCAGGGCGGCGCGCTGGCTCAGGGATTCTCAGGAAGGCTCCAGTCAACCGGCTCTACGCCGCGCGAGCGCAGGTAGTCGTTAGCGGCGGCGAAGTGACCGCAGCCGAAAAAGCCGCGGTGCGCACTCAGCGGAGACGGGTGCGGAGCCTTCAACACGCAGTGCCGCCGGCTGTCGATAATCGCCCCCTTGCGCTGGGCATAGCTGCCCCAGAGCATGAACACGACGCCCTCGCGCTGTTCGTTGATGACACCGATCACCCGGTCGGTGAACGTCTCCCAACCCTGTCCCTGATGGGAGGCCGCGCGCGAAGCCTCCACGGACAACACGCTGTTCAGCAGTAACACGCCGCGATCCGCCCACGCTGTGAGGTGGCCGTGGGCGGGAATCGGCAGGCCGAGCTCGGCGTTGATCTCCTTGTAGATATTCTGGAGTGATGGCGGCACCGGCACGCCGGGGCGCACCGAGAAACACAGGCCGTGGGCCTGGACCTCGCCGTGGTAGGGATCCTGCCCCAGTATTACGACCTTAACGCGGTCAACCGGCGTGTGACTGAAGGCGTTGAAGAACTCATCGCCGGGTGGAAATATGCGCTTGCCGGCGCGCTTTTCGCGGG
>JAWVYG010000021.1:0-11922 GCA_033722815.1 Halioglobus sp. | reverse complement strand
CCGCGTGTGTTGTAGTTGGAGCTCATGACAAAGCCGTAGGCGCCGCTGCCGTGGACCGCGAGCAGGTCGCCCTGGTCCAGGCTCAGCTCGCGGCCCTTGCCCAGGAAATCGCCGGTCTCGCACACGGGGCCGACGATGTCCCAGGTCCCGTGCTGCCCGTTCGCAGCCTGCACCACCGGCTGGATATCCAGCCAGGCCTGGTACAATGCGGGGCGGATCATGTCGTTCATGCCCGCATCCACCAGGGCGAAGTTGTGCGCCTGCGTCGGCTTCAGGTACTCGACCCGGGTCAGCAGCACGCCGGCATTGGCGGCAATCGACCGTCCGGGTTCGAACATCAGCTGCAGCGGCCGGTCGCCCAGGGCCTCGCGCAGTGCGCCGATGTAATTCGCGATCGAGGGCGGCCGTTCGTCGCGGTAGCGCACCCCGAGGCCGCCGCCCAGGTCCAGGTGGCGGATGGTAATGCCCGCTTCGCCGAGACTGTCGACCAGGGCCAGCAGGCGTTGCAGTGTATCGATATAGGGGCTGATTTCCGTCAGCTGGGAGCCGATGTGGCAGTCCACGCCCACGACCTGCAGGTGCGGCAGCTGCGTCGCCCGCCGGTAAACGTCGAGGGCCTCGTCGAACGCCACGCCGAACTTGTTTTCCTTCAGCCCTGTCGAGATGTAGGGGTGGGTTTTCGCGTCGACGTCCGGGTTCACGCGCACCGATACCGGTGCGACCTGACCCGTCGCGCCCGCGACCTCGTTCAGCGCCTCCAGCTCCGCGGAGGATTCGACGTTGAAGCAGTGGATGCCCAGCTCCAGTGCCCGCGCCATTTCCGGTCGCGTCTTGGACACGCCGGAGAACACGATTCGCGCCGGGTCGCCGCCGGCCGCCAGCACGCGTTCCAGTTCGCCGCCTGAGACGATATCGAAGCCGGCGCCGAGTCGCGCCAGCACATCGAGCACGGCGAGGTTGGAGTTCGCCTTCACGGCGTAGCACACCATGTGGTCGCAGCCCGCCAGCGCCTGCTCGTAGTCGAGGTAGGCGGCCTCCAGCGCCGCGCGCGAGTAGACGTAGCAGGGCGTGCCGTAGCGCTCGGCTATGCTCGACAGCGGGACGCGTTCGGCGTGGAGCTGGCCCTCGCGGTAGTTAAAAGCTGGCATCGGAGCACTCCCGTCAGGCGTCGTCGCCGTCACTGTCGGGCGCGCGCTCGGGCTCGGCCTGCCCGGGCGTCACTTCGGGCAGGTAAAGCGGCCCCATCTGTCCGCAGCCGGACAGCGCCAGGGCAATGATTGTCGCGCAAATTAGCGCCTGTGGGGTGGCCATGATCTGGGTCCGCCTGTTGCTGGCGCGGATTATACCGCCCGCTAGTAAGCGGTGCGAACTGACCTTATTATTGAATTTGCACAACTCGAGGGCAGGCAGCGCGTGACGGAATCGGAATTCAATACACTGGTCGACGAGACTTTCGACGACCTGGAGTCGGCCCTGGACGAGGTGGACGGCGACCTGGACTACGAGTTGACCGGCGGTGTGCTGACGGTGGAGTTCGACAACGGCACCACGATGATCTTCAGCCGCCAGCCCCCGAGCCGCCAGCTGTGGCTCGCCGCGCGCGCGGGCGGTTTCCATTTCGAGTACGACGATGACGAGGGTGACTGGCGCGGCACCCGCGACGGACAGCTGCTGCGCCCTTTCGTGGTTGCCCTGATGCGCGAGCAGGCTGACGTTGACCTGCGCTGGTAGCTGGCGCGCCACCGTTACGCGGTGCTGCCGGCTCGTCGCCTGCACGCTGTTCATGGCGGCGCCGGTCGCGCCTGCCGAGCCGCTCCACGCCCGAAATCTCAGCCCCTTCGCCGCCTTGCCCGGCGTGCCTGCGCAGCGTGAGGCGCAAACGGCGGCGCCTGGCCGGTCACAGTTTGCGCTCTATATGACGCTCGCCAACCACTTCAATTCCGAGGCTACTTCGCGGGAGTTCCTCTACCTCGATGGCGAGACGGTGCGCACCTCGCTGGCGTGGCGCCTTGGCGTCGCCGCGGGATGGGATGTACAGCTGGAGGTGCCCTGGGTGCGCCACTCGGGTGGGCACCTCGACAGGCTGGTAGACGAATGGCACGATCTGTGGAACCTGTCCGGCAGCGGGCGCGACGGTGTGCCGCGCGACCAGCTCGTCTATCGCTACCTGACGCGCAGCGGCGGCTTCGAGTTGTTTCGCAACCGCGACGGCCTCGGCGATATCAGTTTTTCTGTCAACCGCGCACTGTGGCAGTCGTCCGCCGCGGCGGTGACGGCGTCCGTTGGCTACAAGCTGGCGACGGGTTCCGAGCGCAAGCTTACCGGCAGTGGCGAGGAGGATGTCTTCGCCGCGCTGCGGCTGTCCGGCACGCCGAACGCGGACCTGCCGCTGCGCTGGCACGCCCAGGCGGGCTACCTGCGCGCGGGTGCGGGCGGCGTGCTGGGGCCCTACCGCGAGCGGGACCTGTGGTTCGCCGGGCTGTCCGTGGACTGGCGGCTGGCCGCGTCGATGTCGCTGCTGGCCCAGGTGGATGCGCACGCGGCGCCCCTGCGCAGCGAGCTGGAAACGGCGGGCCGTGAGGCCGTGCAGGTGATGCTGGGGGGGCGATGGCAGCTGGCGCCGCACTGGCAGCTGGACCTGGGGCTGGCCGAGGACGTGCAGGTGGACAGCTTCCCCGACGTGACGTTGCACCTGGCGCTGCGCTACGTCCCCGGGCGCGGCTAGGCGTGTAGTTCGGTCGGCGCTTCAGCCACCGGAGCGGTCAACCAGCCGCTGCGCGGCGCGCTCGGCCGCTGCGCGCACCTGGCGTGGCGACGTGCCGCCGACGTGATCGCGCGCCGCCACTGAACCTTCCAGCGTCAACACCGCGAACACGTCCTCGCCTATCTCCGGGCAGAAGCCCTGCAGCGTCGCCAGGTCCATCTCCGCCAGGTCCATGCCGCGGTCCACGCCGTGCGCGACGGCCCTGCCGACCACCTCGTGGGCGTCGCGAAAGGGCAGCCCCAGGCGCACCAGGTAGTCCGCCAGGTCGGTGGCGGTGGCGAAGCCGCGCAGGGCGGCCTCGCGCATGGCAACCGGGTTGGCTGCGATCGCCGGCACCATGTCGGCGAAGGCGCGCAGGCTGTCGAACACGGTCTCCACCGTGTCGAACAGCGGTTCCTTGTCTTCCTGGTTGTCCTTGTTGTAGGCCAGCGGCTGGCTCTTCATAAGCGTCAGCAGCGCCACCAGGTTGCCGTTCACGCGGCCCGTCTTGCCGCGCACGAGTTCCGGCACGTCCGGGTTCTTCTTCTGCGGCATGATGGAGGAGCCGGTGCAGAACCTGTCCGGCAGTTCAACTTCGGAGATGCGCGACAGGTGCGTCATCAGCAGCGCCGCGAAGGCGCAGAACTCGATGCCGAAGTCGCGATCGGAGACGGAGTCCAGGGAGTTCTGCGTCGGCCGGTCGAAGCCCAGCGCGCGGGCCGTGTGCTCGCGGTCGATGGGGTAGGTGGTGCCCGCCAGTGCGGCGGCGCCGAGCGGCGACTCGTTGAGTCGTGCGCGGCAGTCCTGCAGGCGGCCGTAGTCCCGCTCCAGCATTTCATTCCACGCCAGCAGGTGGTGGCCGAAGACGACGGGCTGGGCGGTCTGCAGGTGGGTAAACCCCGGCATGATGGTCTCGGTGTGCTTTGCTGCCAGCTGCACAACCCCGTCCTGCAGGCGGGTCAGTTCCGCGGCGATGGCATCGATAGCCTGGCGCAGGTACAGGCGGATGTCGGTGGCGACCTGATCGTTGCGTGAACGCCCGGTGTGCAGCTTCTTGCCGGTGACACCGATCAGTTCGGTGAGCCGCGCCTCGATGTTCATGTGCACGTCTTCGCGCTCCACCGACCAGGCGAAGGTGCCGGACTCTATCTCCTTGCGGACGTCCGCAAGGCCCTGCTCTATCTCGGCCAGTTCGGCGGCCGTGAGCACGTCGCAGGACTGCAGCATACGCGCGTGGGCGAGTGAGCCCTCGATGTCCTGCAGCGCCATGCGCTGGTCGAAATCCACCGAAGCGGTGAAGCGTTGCACGAAGGCGTCGGTCGCCTCGCTGAAACGCCCGCCCCACAGTGTGCTCGTTTCCGAGTCCTTGCTCATATCGAGGAATACCCCGTGTTCTGCTTGTTTGGGCGCTTATCTTCGCGTCCCGGTGACTGTGATTCTTTGGCCTTGTTACGGCCAGACAAGGGTGCAAGTATATCAGCAACAACACGGGGGCGTATTTATGCAGGGGGCTGTGCAGCGCGCAGGGGAGGCTGGAGAACCGGGCGAGTTCTTCATCCCCGACCTGTGTGCTTCGCGTTCCGTGCTGTTGATGGTTTTGCTGGCCCAGCTGCTGGTCATCGTTCACGTACTGGCGCGCAGTTCGCTCCCCGAGTTCAACTGGCAGTTGCTTGCGACCGGCTCGTTCACGGTGCACTGGATCGTGCTGCTCAGCGCCGCGCTGTTGTGCCTGCTGCGCGCCCCCCTTGCCCGCCTCAGCCTGCCGCTGGCGACACTGTGCTGCCTGCTCGTCGTTGCGCTCGTGACCGTGGTCAGCACCTTCGGCCTGTCGCGACTGCCCGAGCCTTTCGCGGCGGGCGAGGTGACCGGCGCCCATATCCAGCGCAACGTGCTGGTGGCCCTGGTGGTGGCGGCCGTGCTGCTGCGTTACTTCTACCTGCAGCAGCAGCTGCGCCAGCGGGAGAAACTCGAACTGCAGTCCCGCCTCGACTCACTGCGCGACCGCATCCGCCCGCACTTCCTGTTCAATACGCTCAACAGTATTGCCAGCCTGATCATGTCGCGGCCCGAGGCCGCGGAGAAAGCGGTCGAAGACCTGTCCGAACTGTTCCGGCTGAGCCTGCAGGACGAGCAGCGCAGCACCACCGTCGCCGATGAGCTGCACGTGTGCGAGCTGTACCTGCGCATCGAGAAGCTGCGGCTGGGTGAGCGGCTGCGCGTGGACTGGCAACTGGAGGAGGGCGTGCGCGAGTTGCCGATGCCCAGCCTGGTGCTGCAGCCCCTGGTGGAGAACGCGATCTATCACGGCGTGTCGACACTGCCCGAGGGCGGCACCGTGCGTATCGCGATCGAGCTGACCCCCGCGGAGCTCGTCGCCAGCGTTGAGAACCCCGTCTCCACCCAGAGCGTTCCCTCCGGTGGCCACAACATCGCGCTGGCGAATATTCGCGACCGGCTCGAGGTGATCTTTGGCCCCGCGGGAAGGATCGATGTCTCTCCGGGCGACGAAGGCTTCCGGGTGCAGGTGCGCTACCCGCTGGAGGCGCCGGCGTGAAAGTGCTGGTAGTGGACGACGAACCGCTGGCGCGCGAACGGCTCGAGCGCCTGCTGGGCAAGCTGCAGCCGCAGGCGGCCTGCCTGTTCGCGGCCAGTGGCGAGCAGGCGCTGGAAGTGGTGTCGCGCGAGAACCCGGACCTGGTGCTGCTGGATATCCGCATGCCGGGTATCGATGGCATCGAGGTAGCGGCCAGGCTCGACGACCTGGAAAACCCCCCCGCGATCATTTTCTGCACGGCGTACGGCGACCACGCGCTGGAGGCGCTGCAGCACCAGGTGGTGGCCTACCTGCTGAAGCCCGTGCGCGAGGCGGAGCTGGAAAGGGCGCTGGGCAACGCGGGCAGGGTGAACCGCGTGCAGCTCGCCAGCCTGTCCGGCGAGCCCGGCGCCGTGGCCGAGGGAGCGCGCTCGCTGGTCACCAGCCAGTCACACCGCGGTATCGAATCCATGCCGCTGGCCGATGTGCGCTGTTTCGTCGCCGAGGACAAGTACGTCACTGCCTATGGCCCCCAGGGCAGCCTGATCATTCCCGACAGCCTCAAGGAGCTCGAGCAGGAACTGCATGCCGGCTTCATCCGCGTGCACCGCAATGCGCTGGTGGCGCTGGCGCACGTTGTCGCCCTGCAGCGCACCGAAGAGGGTGCCTGGGCGCTGGAGCTGGACGCCGTCGAGCAACAGCCGCAGGTGAGCCGGCGCCACCTGAAGGACGTCAGGGAGCGCCTGCTGTCGCGCTGAAACGCTATGGCAATGTCCGCAATTGCCTTAAAATAGTGCTTTCGACCGGACCGTCCCCCTATGCCTCGCACCCTCACCATCGCCACCCGCGAAAGCCCGCTTGCACTGTGGCAGGCCGAGTACGTGCGCGCCGCACTGTTGCAGGCGCACCCGGACCTCGACGTCCAGCTGCTGGGCATGACCTCCCGCGGCGACCAGTTGCTGGACACGCCGCTGGCCAAGGTGGGCGGCAAGGGGTTGTTCGTGAAGGAGCTGGAGAGCGCACTGCTCGACGGTCGCGCCGACATCGCCGTGCACTCGATGAAGGATGTGCCGATGGAGTTTCCCGACGGGCTGTCCCTGGGGGTGATCTGTGAACGTGAAGATCCCTCCGACGCTTTTGTCAGCAACAACTTCGCGTCGCTCGATGCATTGCCCGCCGGCAGTGTGGTGGGCACGTCCAGCCTGCGCCGCGAATGCCAGCTGCGTGCCCGCCGGCCCGACCTGCAGGTGCGCTTTTTACGCGGCAACGTCAACACGCGCCTGCGCAAGCTGGACGATGGCGAGTACGACGCGGTGATCCTGGCCAGCGCCGGCCTCATCCGCCTCGGCTTTGCCGCGCGCATCCGCCAGCGCATCGATGTCACCGACTCGCTGCCCGCCGGCGGACAGGGCGCCGTGGGCATCGAACTGCGCGCTGACGATGCGCAGGCAGCGACCCTGCTGGCGCCCCTGCATCACGCGGCCACTGCACAGCGGGTGAGCGCCGAGCGCGCCATGAATCGCCGGCTGCAGGGCGGCTGCCAGGTGCCTATCGCCTGCTACGCGGACTTTACCGACGACGGCCGCCTGTGGCTGCGCGGCTTGGTGGGAAGCCCGGACGGCTCCACGGTACTGCGCGCCGAGGCGACGGGGGCGACGCATGAGGCCGAGGCGCTGGGCGTGGCGGTAGCCGATGACCTGCTCGGGCAGGGCGCCGCGGCCATCCTGGCCGAGGTGTATGGACAGTAAGACGGTGCTGGTGACCAGGCCGGCCGGGCAGGCCAGCGACAGCCTGTGCCGGCGCCTGCGGCAGGCGGGCTTTACGGTTTACAGCGAGCCCATGCTCGAAATCCAGGCGCTGCCGGAACTGGCACCTGCCGCGCGGCAGATGATCCAGGACCTGGACCACTACCAGCACGTGATCTTCGTCAGCGCCAACGCGGCGCGGATAGGCCTGGAACTGATCGCGGATCGCTGGCCCCAGCGTCCCGTCGGCGTGAACTGGTACGCGGTGGGAGAGGCCACCGCCGCCGTACTGGCCGGGTTTGGCATCCGCGCGCTCACGCCCGGCGGCAACATGACCAGCGAGGGCCTGCTGGCCCTGGCCCCGCTGGCAGACGCCGCCGACCAGCGGGCATTGATCGTCAAGGGTGAAGGTGGCAGGGATACGCTGCGGGCCGGACTGGCCCGGCGCGGCGCAGCGGTCGACGAGCTGGCCTGCTACCGGCGCCTGTGCCCGACACTGCCGCAGGGCGAACTGGCGGCGTCCCTCGCGCGCTGGAATATAGACGCGGTGGTCTTTTCCAGCGGCGAGGCAATTGTAAATTTCGTGGAGTTGCTTAGGCCAGCGGAAACAACTACCTTAGGCTCCCTGTGCCTGGTGGTGCCGTCGGAGCGAGTCGCCCGCATGGCGCGGGAGTTGGGTTTCAGCCAGGTTGTTACCTCCGCCAATGCCTCCGACACCGCCGTGCTGCAGGCGCTGACAGATTGTTGAGATCGCATCCCCTGGAGACCAATACGTGAGTGATCAGGAAGATAAAGCCGAAGAGGTTGTCGAAGAAGAGGCAACCCGGATTATGGAAGTCCAGGAAGATGAGCCGGAACCGCAGCAGGCGGTGACCGAAACCCGCCCGCGCAAGTCCTCCTCCGCGGTCGGCTGGCTGGCGCTGCTGGTCGCCCTGGGCCTCGGCGGCGGCGCCGCCTGGTTGCTGCCGCAGCTGCAGCAGGGCAAGTCCGAGCTGGACGCGCTGCAGGGCCGCCTGGCGCAGCTCGAATCCAGCGCCGGCAGCGAGCGCGACAGCATCGACAGGCTCGAGGACGGGTTGCGGCGCGAACTGCAGGGCGGCCTGCAGGATCTCAAGTCGCGGCTGTCGGGTGAATCCTCAAAGTTCGCCAGCGCCCTGGCCGCGATGGAGGAGCAGCTGGCCGGCCAGCGTGCGGAGCTCGCGCGCTACAGCGCCAACGATCGCTCAAGCTGGCTGCTGGCCGAGGCGGAGTACCTGCTGCGACTGGCCAACCAGCGCCTGATCATGGCGGGCGACACCGTCGCCGCCCGCGCTCTGCTGGGCAGTGCGGACGAGGTGCTGAAGGAAATCGACGACGTCGGCCTGCACGATGTGCGCGCCGCCGTGGCGGCCGACCTCGCCGCGATACGCGCCGTGCCCACCATCGATACCGAGGGCATCTACCTGCGCCTGTCCGCGCTGGTGGAACAGGCGGACAAGCTGGTGATCTTCGAGATGCCGGATGCCGAGGCGCTGGCGGCACCGGCGCCCGCCGACGACTGGCAGGGGCGCCTGCGCCAGGGCTGGGAGGCGGCATGGCAGAAACTGACCGACTACATCGTGATACGCCGCCGCGACGTGCCGATGCAGGCGCTCATGGACCCGCAGTGGGAGGGCCTGGTGCGCCAGAACCTGCGCATGCTGCTGGAGCAGGCCCAGGTCGCGCTGCTGTCGGGTAACCAGACCCTGTACCGCGAGAGCCTGGAGCGGGCCGGGCAGTGGGTCGCGCAGTTCCGCGACTCGGACGAGGCCGGCAGCGACGCCATGCAGCGCGAGATCAACCAGCTGTCGTCGCTGCGTATCGCCGTCGACATGCCGGATATCTCGCGTTCCCTGCGCGAACTGGACGCGGCGGTCGAGCGGCGCGTGGACCAACCAGCGGCCGGCGGGGAATAAGCCATGCGCAGACTATTCGCTGTCTCCCTGTTCGCACTGCTGCTCGGGGTGGGCGTGGTCGCCCTGATCGAGACCGACCCCGGTTACGTGCTGGTCTCCTACGGCAAGTACACGATGGAGACCAGCCTCTGGGTCGGCCTCGTGGTGCTCGCCCTCGTGTTGTTCGTGTTCTACCTGTTGCTGCGGACGGTATACCAGCTCATCGGCGGGCGCCGTTCGCTGATCGGTTGGCTGGGGCACCGGCGCAGCTCGCAGGCGGCGCGCGCCAGCACCCGCGGCGTGATCAGTTTTACCGAGGGCAACTGGGCGCGGGCGCGGCGGCAGCTGCTGCGCGGCGCCCATAACAACGAGTCGCCGCTGGTCAATTACCTGCTGGCGGCCCGCGCCAGCGACCGGCTCGAGGAGCCCGAGCAGGTCTCCGAATACCTGCAGGCCGCCGGCGATGCGGAACCACACGCGGCGGTGGCGATCGAGATCGTGCGCGCGGAGAGCAGGCTGCGCAACGGCCAGTTCGAACAGGCCCTGGCGGTGCTGGACAAGGCGAAACGCAACCTCGGCAAGTACCCCTACGTGCTGGGGCTGATGCTCAAGGCCTACGAGGGCATGCAGGACTGGGACAACGTGCTGGGGCTGTTGCCCGAGCTGCGCAAGCACAAGCAGTTGTCCGACGACGAAGCCGGCCAGATCGAGCGGGACATCCACCAGCGCCGTTTGCAGGGCGCTCCCGCCGTGGGCGAGTTGCACAGCGCCTGGCAGTCCGTGTCATCCGCGCTCAAGCAGGACAGCGGCCTGCTGCAGCTGTACATCGGTCGCCTGGTAGAGCTGGGCGACAACGCCGCGGCGGAAAAGACGCTGCTGCGCGCACTCAAGCGCCAGTGGGATTCCGAACTCGTGCGCCATTACGGCCTTATCGAAGGCGACAACGCCTCGGCGCGGCTGGCCCAGGCCGAGCGCTGGTTGCCGCAGCACCCCGAGGACGCAGAGTTACTGCTTTGCCTCGGACGCCTGTGCCTGCGCGACAACCTGTGGGGCAAGGCTCGGGATTACTTCGAAAGCAGTTACCGGCTGGAGCCCGGCGCGGAAGTGTGCGCCGAGCTGGGCCGCCTGCTGGTGGGACTGGGGGAGCCCAAGGTCGCCGCGGCCTACTACCGCGAGGGGCTGGCCCGCACCGAGGCGCAGCTGCCGGAGCTGCCGCAGCCCGACAAGGTGATATCCAACCACCACCTGCTGGAGCGCCTGCCGGCCGACTAGCGGTCGATTCCCAGCTCGCTCCACAGTTCATCGACGCGTTTTTTCACCGCCTCGTCCATGTGGATGGGGCGCCCCCATTCGCGCTCGGTCTCGCCGGGCCATTTGCTGGTAGCGTCGAAGCCCACCTTGGAGCCCAGGCCCGAGACGGGCGAGGCGAAATCCAGGTAATCGATCGGCGTGTTGTCGATAAACACGCAGTCGCGGCGCGGGTCCATGCGCGTGGTCATCGCCCAGATGACGTCTTTCCAGTCGCGCGCGTCGACATCGTCGTCGGTGACTATCACGAACTTTGTGTACATGAACTGGCGCAGGAAGGACCACACCCCGAGCATCACGCGCTTGGCGTGGCCCGGGTATTCCTTGCGCATCGTCACCACCGCCATGCGGTAGGAGCAGCCCTCCGGGGGCAGGTAGAAGTCGACGATCTCGGGGAACTGCTTCTGCAGGATGGGCACGAACACCTCGTTCAGCGCCACCCCCAGCACGGCGGGCTCATCCGGCGGCCGCCCGGTGTAGGTGCTGTGGTAGATCGGTGCGTCGCGGTGGGTGATGGCCTCCACCGTGAACACCGGGAACCGCTCCACCTCGTTGTAGTAGCCGGTGTGGTCGCCGAAGGGACCCTCGTCGGCGCTCTCGCCCGGTTCAAGGTAACCCTCCAGCACGAACTCCGAGGTCGCGGGTACCTGCAGCTGGTGCTCGCGGCAGGTAGCGGTCACGCACTCGACCAGTTCCGTCTTCGCACCGCGCAAAAGGCCGGCGAAGGCGTACTCGGATATCGCGTCCGGCACGGGCGTCACCGCCCCCAGGGTGGTGGCCGGGTCCGCGCCGAGCGCCACCGCCACCGGGTAGCGTTCACCGGGATGCTGCAGCCGCCATTCGCGATAGTCGAGTGCGCCGCCGCGGTGCGACAACCAGCGCATGATCAGTTTGTTCCTGCCCAGCAGCTGCATGCGGTAGATGCCGAGGTTTTGCCGTTCCTTGTTCGGCCCGCGCGTGATCACCAGCGGCCATGTCACCAGCGGCCCGGCGTCCCCCGGCCAGCAGGTCTGGATCGGCAACCGCGTCAGGTCGACCTGCTCGTCGCGCAGGATGTTGTCCTGGCACGGCCCCTTGCGCACCACCTTCGGCCCCATGTTCAGCACCTGCTTCAGCACGGGCGCCTTGTCCCACAACTCCTTGACGCCCTTCGGCGGGTCGGGCTGGCGCAGGTAGGCCAGCAGCTCCCCGATCTCGCGCAGCGCCTCCAGGCTCTCTGCCCCCATCCCCAGTGCGACGCGCTGCTCGGTGCCGAACAGGTTGGCCAGCACGGGGGTGTCGCTGCCCTTCGGGTTCTCGAACAGCAACGCCGGACCCCCGGCACGCAGCGTCCGGTCCGCGATCTCCGTCATCTCGAGGTGGGGGTCGACTTCGGTCCTGATACGCACGAGTTCACCGCGCTGTTCCAGCATGGCGATGAAGTCTCGCAAGTCGGCGTATTTCATTGGTTGCGGCTGCTCGTGGCTTGTTCGCCAGTGACAGTACACGGTGGGCTTGGTCGGCGCACTCGGTGGGGTTGTTGGGGGGGCTTGCGTTCTGGGCGGCCCGCCCGGTCGGGTGGTTCCCACTTCGCTCAAAACAAAAAGCTCATTCGCGCAGGGGGAACCACCCGACCGGACGCGCCTTGTTCCTTTTCGACTCGGCGA
This sequence comes from Halioglobus sp., assembly GCA_033722815.1. Lineage (GTDB taxonomy): Bacteria > Pseudomonadota > Gammaproteobacteria > Pseudomonadales > Halieaceae > Marimicrobium. Next base: position 34 of record JAWVYG010000021.1, on the reverse strand, counting down.
TCCACTACCTGCTTGGAGTGTGCTGCTCCGAAGT
>JAWVYG010000020.1:0-12181 GCA_033722815.1 Halioglobus sp. | reverse complement strand
GGCCGTTTCCCCGGCGGCAAACAGCCGTACGAGGTCGAAGGTGTTGGCCGCACGTGCACGCTGCGCAATCGACGTCGCGCTGCGGCGCCGGGAAACACGCGCAGCCGTGAAAGCGGTGCTCGGTATGTCCCGACGCTTCATGGAAAAGACTGACTGACGCGCTGCACGGCGAGGGAGGTTGCATGGAGAACTACAGGGATAAAGTCGTCGTTATTACCGGGAGTGCCGGTGGTATCGGTTTCGCGCTGGCGCAGCAGTTCGGCGCGGATGGCGCGAAGGTAGTGCTGTCTGACATCGATGGCGAGCGTCTCCACGGCGCCGTCGAGGCGCTGCGCGAGCAGGGTGTGCAAGCCGGCGGGTTTGTCTGCGATGTCACCCGGCGCGAGGACGTGGAGGCGCTGGCGCAGCACGCCATCGACGGCTTTGGCGCGGTCGACGTGCTGGTGAACAACGCAGGTCGCGGCCAGGCGCCGGCGCCGTTGATCGACATGGACCTGGACGAGTTTCGCCGCGTGCTCGACGTCAACCTGTACGGCCTGCTGCACGGCGTGCAGGTCTTCGGCCGCTACTTCCTGCAGCGCGGCGAGCCCGCGGCGATCTACAACCTCGGTTCGGAGAACAGCATCTACCCCTGTGTGCCGTCCTACCACGCCTATGTCGCTTCCAAGCACGCCGTGCTCGCCATCACCGAGCTGCTCGCCGAGGAGACGCCCGACTTCCTCGAGGTGGCGTTGATCATGCCCGGCCTGGTGTACTCCGAAATGACACGCGACGTGTTCCGGGGCATGGACACGGATGCGTTTGCGCGGAAGGTAATCGAGCAGTTGCGGGCCGGCGAGTTCTACGTTGTGTCACACGCCTACAACAGGGAGCGACTCGACGAGCGCTACCGCGCGATCGGCGCAGCGTACGACAAGTACGCTCCGCGCTACGCGGGCGACGAGGAGTTCGACATCCGCACGCTGCTCGCGCGGATGAGCTGATATGCGCTACTGGTAGATCGGCAGCCCGTCGTCGATGCTGTGGTTGGCCTCCGCGGGGGTTTGCATACCCTGGGTCGGCACGATGCCGTTGACCTCCTCGCGGATGGCGTCGGACTGCTCCGGGGTCGCGTAAAACTGCGAATACCACTTGCGATTGCGGTTGAAGGGGCCGTCGGTCTTCAGCTGCATGATCTTGATCGCCGGGCGCTTGTACTGCCACACGTTGAAGTCCGCGCCAAAGGCCTCGAGGGCGCCCGCCTGGGCCTGCTTCTGCGCTGCGCGATCCTCGTCGGTCGCGCCGCCCTCGGTGCCCCTGTACAGGCAGCCGTGGAAACACTTCGACACGCCGTCCTCGACCGGGGTGTTGGCGATGAGCTCGAAGATCACGTTGTCGGCGAACACCTGCTTCGACAGCAGGATGCCCGGCCCGGTGTACCAGGTGGTGGTGTACAGGTATGTCTCGTACAGCTGCATCGGCCCGCCCTGGCGCTGGATACAGATGTGGTCGCGGAACTCGTTCTCGAAGTACTCGCTCGGTGCGCCGTGGGTGGGGCCCAGGTGCCGCACGTCGGCCATGTTGTCGAGGATCTCCTGCGGGTGGATGGGCAGTTCACCCAGGTGATCCAGCTCCCAGTTGACCCACTGGGGATCGTTCCACTCCTCGAGGAAGGGGGCGGGATAGTCCGGTTCGCGACCGTCGGGATCGTACCAGGCCATGATGCAGCCCATGTTGTCGACCACGGGGTAGGAACGGATCGAGGCGGACTTCGGGCACGGCCCGTCGTGGTAGGGGATGTCGTCCACGTCGCCATCGGCGTTGTAGCGCCAGCCGTGGTAGGGGCAGCGAATGGAATCGCCCTCGATCTGCTCGCCGTTCTTGACGATCATGGCGCTGGTGCTGGCGGTCAGGTGCGTACCCATGTGCGCGCAGTAGGCGTCCAGTAGCACGGGCTTGCCGCTTTCCCCGCGGTACAGCGCCAGGTCCTGGCCCCAGTAGCGCACCGCCATCGGGCCCTCGTCGAGGTCCTTGCTCTCCGCGACTATGAACCAGCCGCGGGGGTATGTGTTGGGGCCCAGCTCGTAATCAGCAGCTTTTGCCATCGTGTCTCACCTTAATTTTCTCGTTTGGAGGGGTAGAGTATAGTCCCGGCGCGTACCCTGGCTATCGTCCGTTCGGACCATGCGCGCATGCAGCGCGCCGTAGCTCAAATATTCAACTTGTCGCGGCCGCCGCCTCGTCCGGCTCCATGTCGTTGAAGGTGCGACCGAGGAACATGCCGGTCGCCGCCCAGACGGCGGCGATGCCCGCGCCCACCAGCGCCACCGAGGCCAGTCCCAGTCCCAGCCCCTGGGTGAGCAAGGTAAACGCCCAGGCGTTGAGCATGTCGCCGCCGCGGTAGATGACGATGTCGATGACCGGCTTGGCCTTGTAGCGCGTCTCCCGGTCGACGGCGGTAAACAGCATCTCGCGGGCGGGACGCGTGACGGCGTAGTTGCCGGCGCGGCGCACCACCTGCACCGCGACGACCACCGACACCAGCGGCAGCGCCGACAGTATCAGCATGCCGGCGCCGATAACGACCGGCACCGAGGCGAGCGTGATCGACAGGCCGAAACGCCTGGCGATGCGGCCGGTTGCGAACATGGCGACCAGGATGGTCAGGCTGTTCACCGCCAGGTCCATGCCCGCCCACAGCTCCGTGCGCGCTTCCCTGGAGTAGTCGGCCAGCAGGTTTTTCAGTTCGAAGTACACGAAGGAGCTGATGGAGGTGTAGAGGAAAATGAACAGGCCGATGGCCAGCAGGTAGGGACTCTTGAGAAATTCCGCGAAGCCCGACAGCGGGTTGCCGCCGACGAAATCGAAGTCGGCGGCCCCGGCCGCCACCAGGTCGTTGTGCAGGTCCGAGTGCTTCAGGCGCTGTACCCACACTACCAGCGGCAGGGCGAGCACCATCAGCGCGGCGGCGACCAGCGTCAAGCTGTCCGTGCCCACGTCGCCGACCAGGAAGGCGGCGAACGCCGGGCCGGCGAGACCGCCGATGCTCGCGCCGGCGCCGATAAAGCCGAACAGGCGCGTGGCCTGGGGCTTGGAGAAGGTGTCCGCCATGAAACTCCAGAACACCGAAATGTGGAACAGGCTGAACAGGCTGATCCAGACGTAGAAGCCCTTGTCCAGCAGCGTGCGCTCGGCCAGGGACTGCGTGCCCAGGTAGAACAGCACGAAGCTCGCGGCGAAGAAGCTGTATACGGAGGGCACCAGCCGCGCGAAACGCACCCGTGTAATCACCGCGCCGTAGGCGGACACCGCAACCAGGCTGCAGAAGAACGTGGCCGTCCACAGCCAGCTGACCTCCGCGTCTGTCCAGTCGGAGGCCATGGCGTCGCGCACCGGCCGCAGTATGTAGTAGGAGCCCATCATCATGAGCACCAGCGAGAAGGAGGCGAGGGTGGCCCGCGTCTCCTCGGGATGTATGTCACAGGCCCTGGAGAGCAGGCGTTGCAGTGCGTTTGACTCGGTCATTTTATTGTCCTGGTTGGATGCCGGGCCCTGGACCCGTGTCAGGTGGTTTGCGGGTTGCCTCAGAAGCTCCTGAACAGGTACCGCAGCATCTTGATGCGGTAGCCCGCGTTCGGCACCACGCCGACGTTGGCCGCCATGTTGTCGCGCATGTGATGCACCTTGGAGGTCGCCGGGATGATACAGGTGACGGCGGGATGGCCGAGGATGAACTTGAGGAAAAACTGGCCCCAGCTGTTGCAGCCGATCTCGTGCGCAAACTCCGGTAGTTCCTTGCCCTTCACCATCCGGAACAGTTTGCCGGCCTGGAACGGGCGGTTGATCATGGTGGCGATGCCGCGGTCCTGCGCCAGCGGCAGCAGCTGCTGCTCGGCGATGCGATCCTCGATGTTGTAGCTGAACTGCACGAAGTCCAGCGGCTCGCTCTTCATCACCTTCAGGAACTCTTCGTGGTCGCGGCCGTGGGAGGTGGTAATGCCGATATAGCGCACGCGGCCTTCCTCTTTCCACTGGCGCAGCGTGGCGAGGTGGGTTTTCCAGTCCTTGAGGTTGTGCACGGCGATAAGATCCAGGCGCTCCACATCCATGCGCTCGGCGGACGCCTGCATCTGGGCGATGCCCTTGTCGCGGCCCTTTGTCCACACCTTGGTGGCGGCGAAGACCGGTGGCCGCGGCGACATGGACCGCAGCACGTCGCCGACGCGTGCCTCCGCCTTGCCGTACATGGGGGAGGAATCGATGATCGTGCCGCCACCGGCGGTGAAGGCCGTCATCACTTCCCTCAGGTTGGCGAGCGCGGCTTTGCCGGAGCCGGTATCGAAAGTGCGCGACGTGCCCATGCCGATGACCGGCAGCATCTCGCCCGTGCTCGGTATGGGGCGCTGTATCAGCGGCAGCGCGGATGCCTGCGCCCCCTCGCCGGCGGCGAGACCCAGCGAATGGCAGGCCAGTGCGCCCGAGCCGAGTTGCAGTACCTGGCGGCGATTGATCATGTGGCTTCCTCCGTCCAACCCGTGTTTGCGCGCAACTGCCCGGACAGCGCGAAAACGTAAAGATTTTATTACGCATGGCGCCAGTGCAGTGTTTCAGCGGATTATACGCGGGTCAAGCGGCGCCGGACGCAATTCTCACGCCGCCGTGGGCTTGACGCTGTCGTCGCGGGCCCATTAGTCTTGCGCCGCCAGGGTCCCGGCAGGGGCCATTGACGCGGCGCGCAGGTGCGCGCCATTGGGCCAATTCACTGAAGGGACGCTCCCTGTATAACGCCCGTAAACTGCGGACGCTGTTGTTCGCCTGTATCGCCGCACTCGCTACACCCGCAATTGCAGAGCGCGCCGCGCGCGACGAGATCGTGCTCACGGACGGTTCCCGCCTGTTCGGCAAGGTGACGGCCGTGCGCGAGGGTGCCGTGACGGTGGAGACGGACTTCGCCGGCGCGCTCAGTATCCCCGTCGACAAGGTCGAGAGCCTGCGCAGCGATGATCCCGCCGTGCTGCTGTTGCAGGACGATAACGTGGTCAACGTGCAGCCGCTGGTAATCGACGGCGGGCAGGTCGCCGCCGGGCCTGACGGCGCCGGCCAGGGCTACCCGCTGGCGCAGCTGAAGATCGTGAATCCGGAGGACTGGGAGACGGGCCGCGGCTACCACTGGACTGGCCTGGTGAACTTCGCGCTGGAGCTTGAGCGGGGCAACTCGGAGAAGGACCAGCTGGACTACAAGCTCGCCAGCGAGTGGTTGAGCACACGGGACCGCTACAGCTTCGAGTGGCGCGGTGAACAGGACGAGACCGAGGGCGAGAAGACGGCCGACAACTGGCTCGCCAACCTCGGTTACGACTACTTCCTCGCCGACCCCTGGTACGTCGGCGCGCGCGGGCGGGTGGAGGAAGACGAGTTTGCGGATATCGACCTGCGCTACCTTGTCGGTCCGCACATCGGCCGGCAGTTCTTCGACACGCCTCGGCTGACCCTGTCCGGCGAGCTGGGCCTGGCCTACGCCGACGATGACTACATCGTCGCCGAGGACGAGCAGTATGCCGCCGCGACCTGGGCGCTGGATATCGCCAGCAACTACCTCGGCGGCGAATCGCGCCTGTACCTGGACCAGGACGGCGTGTGGAACCTGGACGAGACCTCCAACGTCATCGTCGATACGGCTATCGGGCTGGCGTTCCCGCTGATGTGGAACCTGGAAGCGGCGGCGGAAGTGCTGCTGGAGTACGACGGTAACGCCGACGGCGACGTCGATGACCTGGACGAGACCTACCGCCTGCGGCTGGGCTACACCTGGTAACCGCCGGCTGCGCGTCCGGCGTGCGCGCTGCGCGCCTGGCGCCGCGCTACCAGCGCTGGGAATAGCTGAACAGCCACTGCGGGCCCTCGATGTCCACCTCGCCCACGGTGTCGTCGAAGTTCAGCTCCGTCGACAGGTAGCGCACGCCGAGGCCCAGGTGGCGGTCGCGCTGGAACTCGAAATCCACACCGGCGCGGGCGTAATAGCCCAGGTTGAAGTCCGCCGCGTTGTTTTTCAATACCTGCAGGTTGCCCCTGTTGCTGCTGGTGTCGTCCACCTCGTGGTGGCCGAACATGAACATCGGCCCCGCCCCCGCGTAGGTGGTGATGCGGTCGTGCAGGCGGCCGCGCACGTAGCCTCCCAGGTGAGCCTCGACCAGCCACAGCGAATTGTCGATGGAGCCGGCCAGCACGGCGCCTCCCGGGCCGGACAGGGTGCCCCTGATGCGCACGTCATCGGTCATCCAGGCGAGGCTGGCGCCCGGGTTGACGCCGATATGCAGCCAGCCGTTGTGCAGGATGTATTCGCCCTCCACGCCCAGCACGGGGATGCGTTCGAATTTCACGTCGACCTCGGAGCTGGACACGTCGGTCCACGCCACGCTCTGCTCGTCCAGTTCCAGTGCGCCGAAGAACACCTGCACGGTGCCCGGCTCGAACGGCGTTTCAGCGGTGGCCGCGGCGGCGAGCAGGGGGCCCAGCAGGATGAGGGCGATAAGAAGGCGCGGGTAAGTCATCACATCTACCTGTTCGCCCGGCGCGGTTCAGCTGCTGGTCAGCATCCACTTGCGCAGGCGATTGGAATCTCCGAAGGGTGTGAGTTTACCAAAAGAGTTCAGCAGTACGATGGAAATATCCTCGCCGTCGATATTTGCCTGCATCACGAGGCAGCGGCCCGCCTCGTCGAGGTAACCCGTCTTGCTCAGGCTGATATCCCAGTTCGCGTTCTTCAGCAGGCGGTTGGTGTTGCCGTAGGCCAGCGGCCCGCGCCGCGGGTAGGGCCGCACCTCCTTGCGCTTCGATGTCGTGGCCTTGCGGATCAGGGGGTACTGCTGGGCGGCGGCAACCAGCTTGGCCAGGTCGCTTGCCGTCGAGACATTCTCCGACTTCAGTCCGGCCGGGTCGGCGAAACGCGTATTGTGCATGCCCAAGCTGCGCGCCTTCTGGTTCATGCGCTCGATAAACCAGTCCATGCCTCCCGGGAAGGTGCGACCGAGTGCGCTGGCGGCGCGGTTTTCCGAGGACATCAGCGCCAGCTGTACCAGTTCGCCGCGGGGCAGGGTCGCGCCGTAATCCAGTCGCGAACCCGTGAGGCGCACCATGTCGCGGTCGGCGCGGGTAATGGTAATTTCGTCGCGCAGGTCCAGCCCGGAGTCCAGGATCACCATGGCGGTCATCAGCTTGGTGATCGAGGCGATGGGCCGCACCGTGTCGGCATCCTTGGCGTAGATCGGGTTGCCGCGCGCATCCAGCACCAGCGCGGAAGCGGATTTCAACCCGGGCTCGCCCTTCAGGCTTTGAAACGGAAGTTCACTGGCGCCGGTAGCCGGTACGGCAGTGGCCACGAGTAGCGCGAGTGCAAAGGTAAGTATCCCTGCTCTTGGCATGGTGCCATCCCCCACATCTTGTTTTGTTGTTCTTTCTTGTCTTGTTTTCTTGTTACTTGCCGCGCGTTGACACAAGCCCGCCCCAGGCTCGCGCGACCGTTTTATTCTGCCCCAGGCGACGCGAAAGCTCCAGGCAAATAGTTGTGACTGGTAGTTATGACTGATAGTTGTGACTAGCCCGGCTCCGACTCGGCCCCCGCCACGACGCGCAGCAGGCCGCGGAAGGCGCGGCTGGAGTTCGACTCGCCCGACAACACGCGGTACACCTCGCTGGCAATCGGCATTTCCACGCCGAACTCCTGCGACAGCGCCATCACCGCAGGCGCGCTCTTCACACCCTCGGCGACCATCACCATCTCGTCGAGGATATCCTGCAGCTCACGGCCCTTGCCCAGCTCCACGCCAACGTAGTGGTTGCGGCTCTGGGGACTGGTGCAGGTGGCGATCATGTCACCCATGCCCGCCAGCCCGGCGAAGGTCTCCGCCTGTCCGCCCATCGCCACACCCAGGCGCGTCATCTCGGCCAGGCCGCGGGTGATGAGCGCGGCGCGGGTATTGTCGCCGGCGCCGCGGCCGTCGCCCATGCCCACGGCGATGGCGATGATGTTTTTCAGCACGCCGCCCAGTTCGCAGCCGATGATGTCCGGGTTGGTGTAGACGCGGAACAGGCTGTTGCCGAAGGCTCCCTGCAGTTCCTGCAGCAGGGTTTCATCCTCCATCGCGATGACGCTGGCGGCGGCTTTGCCGTCCATGATCTCGCGCGCGAGGTTGGGTCCGGTGAGCACGGCCGCGGGGTGGCCTGGGAGCACCTCGTGGATGATCTCGGTCATGCGCAGGTGGCTGCCGGCCTCCAGGCCCTTGGTCAGGCTGACCACGGGTATGCCCGCGCGCAGGAAGGCCGCGGCGTCCGTCAACACCTTGCGGAAATGCTGCGACGGTATGGCCACCACCAGCACGTCGGCGTCGGCCACCGCCTCGGCGAGGTCGCTGGTGGCATGCAGTTTTTCCGGCAGCGAGGCGCCGGGCAGGTAGGTCTCGTTGCGGTGACTGGTGTTGATTTCGTCGGCGGTGCGCGGATTGCGCGCCCAGAGCGTCACGGGTACGTTGCGCGTGGCCAGTGCGGCCACGGTGGTGCCCCAGGAGCCGCCGCCGAGCACGGCGACTTTGGTTGTCCCCATTGAGTGTCTCCCCCTGTGCCGCGCCGCGGGGTTGCGCGCCGGTTATCCCCCGACAGAGAATAACGTATTCACGCGGAGCTGGATAATGTGGGCGCTGCCGGGCGCGGCGGGAAGCGGGCAAAAAAAAACGCCGTCGCAAGGCAGGTAGCGACGGCGTTGATAGGGAAAAAGCTCTTCTTTCTACCCAGATTTCGAATTCCGGCCCGCAAACCGGAATGTGTCCCCTGGCGACAGACACCTCTGACTAATGTCCGTCAGCTTTCCCTCAATGAGACGGTTGCCCTCAATTGGAATCATCCAATAACCGTCACATTTTCAGTATATGCGGCCTGCCCGATTACTCAAGAAATAACTGCATGATATTTAGTTATAATATGATATATCCTAAAAGAATATCAGGCAGATTTTACGCTCGTCGCGCTGAGGGTCTACACTACAGCTCTTTTTGCCAGTTACGGGACAGGGCCAATGACCATAGGGCGCCGGCAGCTTCTTCTCTATTCCACCGCGGCGGCAGCCGCTCCCACCCTGGCAGCCTGCGGCGGCTCCGGCCCCGTGGCCAACGTCGACACCACCCTGCCGAACAGTCCCTACGGCGCCGAAAGTACCGCCGAGGCCGTGACCGCGGGCATGGACCTGGGGGACCTCACGGTGCTGGTGACGGGCTGTAATTCCGGCCTCGGCTACGAGACCATGCGGGTGCTGGCGCTGCGCGGCGCCCATGTCATCGGCACCGGTCGCACGCTGGAGAAGGCCGAGGTGGCCTGTGCAAGCGTCGACGGGCGCACCACGCCGGTGGCGCTGGAGCTGTCGGACTTCCAGTCGGCGGTCGACTGCGCCGACGCCGTACTCGGCCAGGGCCTGGTGCCCGACGTGGTGATCTGCAACGCCGGTATCAATACCTTCGGTGACCTGGAACTGGTCGGGGGCATCGAGCGCATGTTCGTGGTGAACTTCCTGGGGCACTTCGTGCTGGTCAATCGCCTGCTGGGTGCGATGCGCGAGCGCGGTTCGGGCCGCATAGTGCACGTTGGCAGCCGCTCGGCCTACACGCAGGCGCCGGCCGTCGGCATCGACTTCGACAACCTGCGCGGTGAGGGCCGCTTCGACGCCCAGGAAGCCTATGGCCGCTCCAAGCTGGCCAACGCGTTGTTTTCGCTGGAACTGGCGCGCCGCCTCGAGGGCTCAGGCGTAACCTCGAACGTCATCCACCCCGGCCTCGTAAAGACCAATATCGCGCGCACCGCCCCGGGGTGGATCCGCATGGCCTTCGACCTGTTCGGCGGGGTGGTGGCCAAGAGTCCCGCCCAGGGCGCCGCTACCCAGGTCTACGTCGCCACCAGTCCCGCGCTGGCAGGTGTGAGCGGCGCCTACTTCGAGGACTGCAATCCGGTGCAGGTCAGCGGCGAACACCACGTATTCGACCGCGAGTTGGCCACCCGGTTGTGGGAGGAGGCGCAGCAGATGGCCGCTGACTACCTGGTCTAGCGCTGGCGACGGGCGCTTACCGGCTCGCCGCCGCTTTTCTGAACAGCAGCGTCATGCGGTCCGACTCACCGATGGCAAGCGCTGCCTCGCGCTCCGGGGTCCCGGGCTCTGTCCCGCGCAGTGACGGCGGCAGGCGCCACACGATGGCGTCATCGCCAGGCTGGTCCTTGGGGTTGGCGTTGATCTCACTGCTGGCAACCAGCTCGAAGCCGGCCTCCTCGAACATGGCGATCACCGCGGATTGTTTCAGGTAGCCACGCTGGCCCTGCGCGCCGGCGTCGGCGGCGTCCTCCGGCGCGCGGTGCTGCACCACACCCACCAGGCCGTCGCCGGCGAGCATGTCGTGCACCGCTGCCAGGGCCCGGCTGCGCGTACCCGCCTGCTCCTCGAAGCGGTTCAGGTTGTGCAGCGCGCGTATCAACAACACCCGATCGATGGTCCCCTCGAGGTCCTCGGGCAGCGTTTCAAACGTGAATCCCCTGGCCTCGATACCGTTATCGGTGTAGCGGCCTACGGCGTCTGCGAACCTGGCCGTGGCGGCGATGCGGCGCTCCACCACCTCCGGCGTGGCCCAGCTGAACATGGACCACATACGGTCGGCGTAATTCACGCCATAGAGGGCGCCGTCTGCGCCGAGGTAATCGGCCAGCAGGCGCGTGTACCAGCCCCCGCCGGGCAGCCCCTCGGCCACGCGCATGCCGGGCTCCACCTGGAAGAAACGCAGCGTCTGTTCCGGGTGCCTGGCGCCGTCGCGACTGCGATCCTCTTCGCTGCGCGCCGCGATACTGGCGGCGAGGGCGTCCGCCGGGCCGGGGGCCGGTGCGCTGCCGGCGCAGCCGCCGGTGAGGATGAGGAGGGCGGCAAGGCCGGTAATCAGTGCTTTCATGGGCGTTCTTCCTGTCGGTTGTGTTGGTCCGGGTCTCCGGGGCGGGCGCGCCGCGCCCGGGTGCATGTATTGTTCCCAGCGACAATGGCCGATTCTGCCATGCTTGCGCGCCGGGCACTTGGATACCATAGCTGACCCGAATAATAGCAGCAGGAGAATACACCATGGCCAAAGTGCTGATCACCGGCGCCACCGGCTTTATCGGCACCCACGTCACGCGGCTGAGCCTGGAGAAGGGCGACGAGGTGCGCGTGATGGTGATGCCCGGTGAAGACCGCTCACCGCTGGATGGCATGGACGTGGAATTCGTCGAGGGCAACCTGCTCGATCCCGGGTCGCTGGGCAAGGCCGTGCAGGGTGTTGACCAGCTGTACCACCTGGCGGCGATGTTCGCCATCTGGACCAGGGACCCCGACCTGCACTACAAGATCAACGTCGACGGCGCCCGCGCCATGCTCGAGGCGGCGCAGGCGGCGGGTGTGGAAAAGGTCGTCTTTACCAGCAGCGTCGCGGCGATCGGCGTGCAGGGCAACGGCGGCTGGGCGACGGAAGAGACCGCCTTCAATGCCTGGACCTGGGCCAGCCCCTACATCCTGTCGAAGTTCATCAGCCACCAGATGGTGAAAGGGATGGTCTCCGACGGGCTCCCCGTGACCATGGTCATGCCCGGCCTGCCCTTTGGCCCCGGCGACCGTGCTCCGACGCCCACGGGCACGATGATCATCCGCACGCTGCAGGGCAAGATGAAGAACTACTGGGACGGCGGCGTGTGCGCCGTGGATGTGCGCGACGTGGCCGCGGGGCACGTGCTCGCGATGGAGAAGGGCCGCGTCGGCGAGTCCTACATCCTCGCCAACCGCGACGGCAACATGACGAACAAGCAGTTCCTGGAACTGATCGGCGGCATCGCCGGGATCGACAACGTGGCGAAGAACGAGGTCTCGGGCAAGGTGATGCTGCGGGTCGCACGGCTGGTCGAGGGCTGGGCGCGGCTCACCGGCACCACGCCCATGACCACCTACAAGAACACGATGTACGCGCTGCAGCACGGCTACGTCGACCCGAGCAAGGCCATCGAGGAACTCGGCCTGCCGCAGACGCCCATCGAAACCGCGGTACGTGATTCCATCGACTGGTTCCGGCAGAACGGTTACGCCTGATCTCTTGTTGGCCCCTTTCTTTGATTGGGGCTTGCGTGCTAACCGGCCGGCCCATTCGGGGGCTCGCTC
>JAWVYG010000019.1:0-12379 GCA_033722815.1 Halioglobus sp. | reverse complement strand
TCGTGGCTGAGTTACATGAATCCCCACCGACTCGCCTGGGGATTTGCCTACACCATGCCGTTTGCGCAGATTGTCGCGATCACCCTGCTGGGGGCCATGCTCTTTACCCGCGACAAGATATCCATGCCGCGCAACACGCTGGTAGTTGTGTGGGCGCTCTTCCTGCTCTGGCTGACGATCTGCACCTTGTTTGCGGTCTATCCCGAGAATGCGTTCATGCAACTCGAGATCGTGCTGAAGATCCAGCTCATCACGCTGGTGACGCTATTGATGATGAATAGCCTGGAGCGTGTGAATCAGCTGATATGGGTGATCGTCTTCTCCATCGGTTTTTACAGCGTCAAGGGTGGTGCGTTTACACTGCTGACCGGCGGGTCCTTCCATGTGTACGGGCCGATGGGCAGTTATATCCACGAGAACAACACCATGGCGGTGGCGGTACTCATGATCCTGCCAATGATGTTGTACATGTACCGCTTCCCGCCGCACCCGCTCGTGAAGAAAATCATGCCGTGGTGTATTTTCCTGAGCCTGGTGGCAGTAATCGGCTCGCAGTCCCGCGGGGCGCTGCTGGCAATTGGCGCGGTCGGTGCCTTCTTCTGGTGGCAGTCAAAAGCCAAGGCGCTGACACTGATCATGTTCATTATCCTCGGGTCGTTTGGCTACCTGTTCATGCCCCAAAGCTGGCACGACAGGATGGCAACCATCACAGACTACGAGCGGGATTCCTCGGCGATGGAGCGGCTGTACGCCTGGGAATTCAGTATCAAGCTGGCCAACGATCGTTTCACCGGTGGCGGCGGCAATGCCTGGTCGCGGGAACTCTACGCGAAGTACGTCCCTCACGCGTCGAGGCCGTTCGTAGCCCACAGCATCTATTTCGGGGTATTGGGCGACAGTGGCTGGATTGGTCTGGGACTGTTTCTCGCCGTGTTGTTCCTGGTGTGGCGGCAATTGAACCAGGTCATAGCGCTAACCCGCGACGACCCGGACAGGGCGAATTACAATTACCTGGCGCGCATGTTGAAGATAAGCATGATCGCGTTCATGGCGGGTGGCGCATTCCTCAGCCTGGCCTATTTCGACCTGGCGTGGCATATCATGGCGATCACGGTTGCCATGACCCAACAGACCAAGGACAGTGTAGAGGCCACGTCGGCCCCCGCCGCCGGGCGCGGCCGACGTACCCCCCGTTACAGCGTCGGCGGCAGGGCGGCCGGAAGATAATGGGGACCGCGGTACTGGGACCACTGGTACGGATGGCGCCTCTGCTGCTCAATACCGCGGGCAGCCAGCGGCTGGCGATCCTTATCTACCACCGGGTAGTGCCGGAGCCCGATCCGCTGCGCCCCGGGGAGCCCGATGTCGCGCAGTTCGACTGGCAGATGCGCCTATTGCGTGAGCATTTCAACCCGCTTCCGCTGCGCGAAGCGGTACAGCGACTGCGGGAGGGCAGCCTGCCCCCGCGCGCGGTTTGCGTCACATTCGATGACGGCTACGCCGACAATGAATCCCTTGCACTGCCCGTGCTGCAGAAGTACGCCCTGCCTGCCACGGTCTTTGTAAGTACCGGCTTCCTCGGCGGCGGCCGCATGTTCAATGACTGTGTCATCGAGACGATTCGCCATCACCCCGGAGGCATGCTGGATTTGGTTGACCTGGGTCTTGCGGCCTTCCCGCTGCATTCGGTGCAGGACCGGGTTGCCGCCATAGAGGGCATACTCGCTTCGATAAAGGAGGTTGAACCGTCCGCCAGGCTGGAACTGGTCACCGAGATCGAGAACCGCGTGGGCGGTGCCCCGGCCGACCTGATGATGTCCAATGACCAGGTTAGGCACCTCGCGGACAGCGGTGTCGAGATCGGTGCTCACACGGTAAACCACCCGATACTGACGAGTGTGCCGGATTTCGAGGCCAGGTCTGAAATCTCCGCCAGCAAGACGTATCTCGAGGACGTTCTCCAGCGGCCGGTACGCGCATTTGCCTACCCCAACGGGCGTCCCGGGAAAGACTACGCGAGTGCGCACAGCGCGATGGTCAGTGAGGTTGGTTTCGAATTGGCGGTGTCTACACACTGGGGCGTGTGTACGAGCGCGAGCGATGTCTTCCAGTTGCCACGTTTTACTCCGTGGGATCGCACCCCGGTCAGGTTTGCTGCCAGGCTGCTGTTGAACTACCGCCGGGCTGATCCGCTGGCTGCCTGAGCCTGGCGCCGTTGCCGCGCAGCGCCGGCGGCGGTCGATGTGGCCCCGCGCTGTGCCTACTGCGCCTCGGCCGTCACCTGCGCGGTGGAACTGTCGACCTCGGCTTCGGGGGCTTCTGTATCCTGTGCTTCCGGCTCGGCGGCCGTCGCTGTGGGGTCCTCTACCTCTACAGCCGCTTCCCCGGCCGCCGGCGCTTCCGCGTCCAGTTCCGCGGATTTTGCCGCCTTGGCTGCCGCGGTAGCTTCCATGAACTGTTTGACCTTCTCCAGTTCTGCCTGACTGTGCTGCCAGTGTCCCGCCTTGACCAGTTTGTCCTTCAGGCCTGGAAGTGTCAGGCCGGCATCGTAGAGGGGCCGGGCGATCTTCATGGCCTCCTCGTAGCGCTTCATCTTCACCAGCAGGAGGCCGTTGTTGTAGAGAATCATGGGGTCATTGGGGATCAGCGCGAGCGCCTTTTCGTTTGCAGCCAGTGCCTCCTTGTTGCGGCCCTTGACCTGCATGTAGTAGCCGTAGAGCTTGTACGGTACGACGTCGGTTGGGCTGAATTTCATCGCCCTTTGCAGGTAGCACTCCGCGGGAAGGCCGTCCTGGCCGGCGGGCCATTTCTTGAATCTCAGGCTGTACTGTACGGCACTGTTCAGTGCCCGGTGATGATTCGGGAACGCGCGGATAACGAAGTCTATGTCGGCCATCAGACTACCCGTCTTACCCTTGACCAGGTTTTCCACGTTGCTGTTGAAGTGCGCGTTGTTGACGAGATTCAGTTTGCCGGCGACATACGGTGATCGATCGCGATAGTCAAAGGTCTCGCTACCGTGCGTGGTAAGCGTATTGACGCACTTGCGCCCGTTCAATTGCTTGCCGACCCACGGCGCCGGTTTCGTAGCCGCGAGCGACAGCTGGGCGGTCAGCGGGAGAATGCATAGCGCGACCAGGGTACGCAGCAAGTGAACACGACGGGGCTTCATAGGATTCATACCGCAGCCAGTTTCCCGCCGGGATTCAGCATCCCGGCATACTCCTTCTCAAAAAAGAACTCGGTTTCCCCGAACGCAGGTTCCAACTGGTCGAGCCAGACCGCTTTCTCGCAATACCTGGCAAAGAACGGGCGGTGTGTCCATTCGGGGTTGCGACCCTGCAGGAAGCGCAGCACGAAAACTTTCTCGCCCTGGATGTCTGCCACGCCCTGGATTTCCACCTTGCCGGGCCCGGCGCTCATGACGGGGCCGCGCGCGGTGCGACCAATACCGGAGAGCTGCCGGATCGCGTCGCGGTAGATCTCCCACACCCTGGCCAGCGGCAATTCAAAATAGTTACTCGCTCCCGTATCGCGCTCGATGAACATGTAGTAGGGGATGACCCCGACGTTGACCTGCGTCTTCCATGTTCTCACCCAGTCCTCGGCACTGTCATTGATATTGGCGAGCAGGGGCGCCTGGCTGCGAATCTCCACCCCGACCCTGCGCACGCGCTCTATGGCTTTGAGTGCAATTTCGGTGTCGAGTTCACGCCAGTGGTTGTAGTGCGCCATCAGGGCCACGTGCTTACCTGCCTTGATGAGGCGGCTGAACAGGTTGATGAGTTCCGAGGCGTCGTCGTCGGTCACGAAGCGATGTGGCCAGAAGGTGAGGGCCTTGGTGCCGATACGGATGGTCCTGATGTGGTCGAACGCCGGCGACGTCAGCGGATCCAGGTAGGCCGCGAGGTGCTTGGTCTTCATCACCATGGGATCGCCGCCGGTGACCAGCAGGTCGGTGACTTCCGTATGCCGGCCGAGGTACGCGTGCAGTGCGCTGGCCTCGGTGCTGGCCATGCGCAGCTCCTTGTCACCCACGAACTGGGCCCAGCGGAAACAGAATGTGCAGTAGCTGTGGCAGGTCTGGCCTTGGCCGGGGAAAAACAGGACCGTCTCGCGGTACTTGTGCTGGATGCCGTTGAGCCTCTCCCCGGACGCCTCGTCCACCGGCACGTTCATCTCCAGCTGGCCTGCGGGGTGGGGGTTCAGCCGCGTCCTCAGTTCGCGGGCGAGCGCATTCCTGTCCGCTGCGCTGGCCCCGGACCTTACCAGTTCCCCCATCTGCCGGAACATGTCCTGCGGCAGCATCGCCTTCTGCGGGAAGGTCAGCTGGTAGATGGGGTCGTCCGGAACGGCGGACCAGTCGATAAGCTCCTCGATGACGTAGCGGTTCACGCGGAACGGCAGGATCGACGAAACGACCTGCATGTCGAACAGCGTCTCCCGGGGCAGTCCCTGCAGTTGCGGTATGCGCCCGAGGTCCTTCTGCGTGTAGACCTTGAAGCGGCGCGAGTCCTCTACGTGCAGTACTTCCTCGAGTACGTTTGCGTCAACCTTCGATATACGGTTCATAGTTTCGGGCAGCTCGAATATCCCTGAGCCAATGGCTACAGCGTCCGGCCCCGCCACCGGGCCGGAGTTTCCGTGTCATCGTCCCTGAGTTGCGGTCTTGACGAGGGTGGCACACTTGAGAATTATAGCATTCGCTAGGTTGTAAAGCCTCCCCTTTAACCAGGCCCCGGCGAAGCGTAACACATTGTCATAACAGGACTTTACAGGGCAATGATAGGCGCCCTGACCGAAAAAGAATAGGTTGGCGTCACTGTCCAATCCAGTTGCGAGGCGAGCTTTCTCCAATATGAGAAGTAGTGCACAAATCAGGCCCGCCGGCGGGGTGTGATACACGCCGGGATTCCACGCAAGTGCGCGCGTACTATAAACTGGCATCCTGTCAACGGCGGCGCGGCAGGGGCATTGCCCGGGCCGTCCGCGAGACGGCTCCCGTGAGCCGCCCGAGTTACGCTGAGAGGACTGGACATGAGCGCCCTGGACCTGGCCGTGAAGATACTGGCCAACAACCTGCAGATCGAGCGATCCGAGCTCAGCGCCGACACCGAGGTGCTGGGGAATTTTCCGGAGTTCAATTCGCTGACGATCGTCGGGGTGATCGCCTCGATCGAGGAGGAACTAGACTGTATTGTCGAGGACGAGGAAATCAGCACCGAGCTGTTCGCCACCGTCGGGGACCTGGCGGCGTTCATTGAATCCAAGGAAGAGTAGACGCTTCACCGGGTGGACCGCGCGGATGGCGCGATCCGGGCGCACCGTACTTTTACGCGATTGCCGGGGTGCGTAGAATGTCCATCGGGGGCCTGCCACCGTGACCTCTCTTTCAACCCGCACTCACAAGGACTTTAAAGGCAGCGATGCAAGCGCAGAAGATTCGCCTACTTCATGAACTGGTGACGTACAGGGCCGCGGTAAGCCCTGACGCGCCTGCCTTACTGCACAAGGACGCCACGTTGACATTCAGCGAGCTGCAGGGGCAGGTGGAGGCGTTTGCCGGCGCGCTGTGTGGCCTTGGAATGGCGGCCAATGAGCGCGTTGCCGTATATCTTCCCAAGCAGTTCGAGGCCGTAACCGGCTTCTTCGGGGCGGCGGCGGCTGGCGGCGTCGCTGTGCCGGTGAACCCCATGCTCAAGGCGCAGCAGGTGGGGCATATCCTCAGGGACTGTAACGTGCGCCTGCTCATCACATCAGGCCAGCGGCTGAAACAACTCGCTGCGGTGCTGGCCCAGTGTCCCGACCTGCGCACGGTCATCGTGACGTCGCAACCCGGCGATACCGCTGTGCCCGAGGGCGTCGACCTGGTCACCTGGCAGAGCCTGGACAGCGCTGCCACGGCGTCTACCTACGGGCGCATCGACACGGACATGGCGGCGATACTGTATACATCCGGGAGCACCGGGGCGCCGAAAGGCGTCGTGCTGTCGCATGCCAACATGGTGGCTGCGGCCGAAAGCTCGGCCGAGTTCCTCGAGCTCTCGCCCGAGGACCGGCTGCTTGCGGTGCTGCCACTGAGCTTCGATTACGGCCTGACGCAGCTGACGACGGCCTACTTCGCGGGTGCCGCGGTCGTCCTGATGGATTTCCTGCTGCCAAGGGAGGTCGTGCAGGCCGTGGCCAGGTATGGCATTACCGGTATTTCCGCCGTGCCTCCCATATGGAACCAACTGGCGGTGCTGGACTGGCCCCCCGAGGCCGTCGAGTCCATGCGCTACCTGACAACCTCGGGTGGTGCCGCCCAACGGTCAACCCTGTTGCGCCTGCGCGAGGCGCTGCCCAACACCGCAATTTTCCAGATGTACGGGCTGACCGAGGCGTTCCGATCCTCCTACCTGCCGCCCGATGAATTCGAGAGCCGGCCGGGCAGCGTCGGCAAGGCGCTCCCCAACGTCGAGTTAATGGTGGTGCGCGAGGACGGTAGCCGCTGCGAGCCCGACGAACCGGGCGAACTCGTCCACCGGGGCTCCCTGGTCGCGATGGGGTACTGGAATGACCCGGAGCGCACCAGGGCTCGCTTTCGCAGGGCACCCGGACAGCCGGAGGGTGTCGTCCTGCCCGAAATGGCAGTCTGGTCAGGCGACCAGATGCGCATGGACGCGGAGGGCTACCTGTATTTTGAGAGTCGTCGTGATGACATGATCAAGACCTCTGGTTATCGCGTGAGTCCCAACGAGGTGGAGGAAGTGGTCTTTGCCTCGGGCCTGGTGGCCGAGGCAGTCGCACTGGGCGTGTATCACCCGGACCTGGGCCAGGCCATCGTGCTGCTGGTGCACCCCAGCGACGACGGTGCCCAGGTGAGTGACTTCCTGCGCTATTGCCAGAAAGAACTGCCGACCTACATGGTGCCTGCGCACATTGAGATTTCTACGGACCTGCCGCGCAACCCCAACGGCAAGATCGATCGCTCACTGCTCAAGGCGCGCTACACGGATTTTTTTACCGCGCCGGCGGAGCAGGGCGAGTGATAGCGGTCGCGCGACTGGCAGCGGGTGTCAGCTGATATGGCGGCGGGTGCGGTGAACATTTACCCGAGGTTCCTGGGCGAGGCGGGACGCCGCTTCTTCCTCACCCAGTTTCGCGCTGAGGCCGGGCCGCGCGCCCATGTGCTGTTCATCCCGCCTTTTGGCGAGGAGATGAACCGCTGCAGGGCGCTGGTCGCCGAGCAGTCGCGCCTGCTGGCACAATCCGGTTATCACTGCACTGTGCTGGATTTCTTTGGTACCGGAGACAGCGAGGGTGAACTCGCGCAGGCAAGCCTCGACATCTGGTACGGCAATATCGAGCTGGCGCTGAACACGCTGCGGCGTGAGGAGCCGGCGCCGGTCGTCCTCTGGGGCCTGCGCCTGGGCGCGCTGATTGCCGCGGGATTCGTCGGCAGCCATGAACCCGATTGCAGGGAGATGCTGCTGTGGCAGCCGGTCACCTCGGGCAAACGCTACATCAACCAGCTGCTGCGCCAGAGGGTTGCCTCCCTGGTGAACAGCGGCCTGCCGCCGGAGACCACGGCGGAAATTCGCCAGCGCATGCAGGAAGGGCAGCGCGTTGAGATATCCGGCTATTTCGTCAGTGAGCCCCTGGTGTCCGAACTGGAAGCGCTCTCCCTTGCTGCGGCGGGCGGTGCCGGTATCGACCGTATCCACTGGCTGGAGAATATCGAGCAGGAAGGCGATACGCTCAGTACGGCCGGCGGCAAGATGGTCGACAAGCTCAAAGAGCAGGGCGTCGATGTGCAGGTCAGCCTGTTTCGAGGCCCGCCGCTGTGGCAACTGCACAAGCGCGATGCGCTGCCGGAACTGATGCAGCAGACACGGTCCATTCTCGTCCAGGATTCGCCGCGCAGTCTTCATGCGCTGAGGTTCTAACGGTTACCCGTGTCGCCCCGGAGGTGCTGGACTTGTGCGCTGTGCAGTGAGTGGCGTGCACTGCGCTCGATCAATGCGGCCCTCACCCGCGAGTAAACAGGCAGTGCGGATTCCAGCAGTTCCGGCGCGACATCGATGTTGTCGGCACCCGAGTCGTGTCGGGTTACCGCACCTGATTTGAGCCTGTCCGAGGTGTCCCCGTAGCGCTCCCGGGACGTTTTCTTCTGCATGCTGTAGCGCGGAGAAAGCGGCGTCTCCAGATCAAGCCAGTCGGACATTGCCGCCAGGGTCGCCGCCGTGTCTCCCTGCACCGCCTCCGCGTCGAAGTAGTAGTAGTCCCGGCCCATGGCGCAGGCCAGTCGCTCCAGTTCATTCAGCCTCTCGATGTAATAAGCCGTGGCAAATTCCGCGCGATTGAAGTCGTGCCCGGGATCGACGGAGCGGTAGAGGTTGAGGATGCTGGGGATGGTTTTCTCGGGGCGGCGCAGTGAGAAGAGGGCCCTCACCCGCTTTGAGTCGAGCAGCTGCAACGACACGTCGTGGTCGCTGTGCAGTATCTTGTCGAACATGTAGCGCATGCCTGGCTTGCTGTCTTCCTCTTCGAAGTACAGGAGTTTCTGCCTGACCAGGCTTCTCCAGCTGTGGTATCCGATGTGCATCTCGTAGTATCCACAGATGGCCGGATTAGAGCCAAAAATGTGGCCCAGCAGGCTGGTATAGGCGCGCATGTGACTGAGCAGGAAGATGTGCCTGTGCCTGCGAAGTGCGAGGAGAAGTCTGCGGCTGGGAGTGACAGGCACGGAAGCGGGTGGCTCAGCGGAACAGGGCTTTCAGGCCGAGGTAGGCCGTGTAGGCCAGCCAGCGCAGGTTGAAGCCGTTCAACAGTGCCTCCCGGGCGTAGTACGCCGCAACGCGGGAATGCCCGTTGCCCGCCAGCATTTCCGTGATATGTTTGAGCTCGTAGGTCTTTCCCCGCCGGCAATGCGCCACAACACTCGGATCACTGCTCAGGCAAATGCCCTTGTCGTAGACGCGCAGCTGGAATAGCTTTTTCTCTATGGCAGACGCCACCGTGGACATATTCTCGCGCTTGCCGGCGTCGGGAATATTGTGTCGGGAAACATGGTGCGTGCTGAACAGCATGTGGCGTGCCCTGTCTACCGAGCGGATGAACATCTCGCGGTCGTTCTCATAGCGGATCGTCTCATCCATGCCGCCGATCTCGTGGTAGAAGCCGCTGCGGAAAATGCTGCAATTCAGGTGCGCGAAACCCGCGCTGCGCATAATGAACGCCGCATCGATGCGGTAGGTACCGTTGACGTGCAGCTGCGAACCGTCGACCTGCGCGATGAGGTCCTCCAGCCACAGGGCATCCTCTTCCAGCGTGCCGTCGGCGTGGAAGGCCTTCTGGTTGCTGTAGTGGACATCGATGATATCTGCGCTCTGCTCGATGCTGGAGCGGGCGCGCTGCAGGTAGTTGTCGTCGGTCCAGCAGTCGTCGTCGTCAATGAAGCAAAGGTATCTGCCGCGCGCGAGGTGCGCACCGACATTCATGCTGTAGCTCTGCCCGTGCCCGTACTCCCGGTGTTCCAGGTAATGGAACGTGGCATCGTGAAACAGGGCCTCCAGCTCGCGGTAGGCGCGCAGGTGCCGATCATCTGAACCGTCGACGATGACGATGATTTCCGCGGAAGTGGAGCGCTGCGCCAGCGCCGACTCCATCGCCTGGCGCAGCAGCGCGGGTCGGTTTCTCGTGGGAATAATGACGGAGAAGAAGGGAGGTGAATCGCCCTCTGCCATGGATACCTCAGCCTCCCTTTGCGCGCTCCTGCAGACCGCTTGTCCACACAGGTCAAGAGCAAGCCCGGACCAGCGGAAACGCTCCCTGATTATAGTAAGGAACGTTCAACGGAACGGTCAACCGGGCCCCGCCACAATGTGAACTGGTTCGTCCAAAAACAGCCTCCGGAGCGGGCTGGCTTTGACTGCCCTCACAAAATTGGCACAATTTGGCCGCGGTGCGTGCACAGCCCGCTAGATAACCCTAATATGGCGGTGCGGGCAGCACTCTCCGCGATAAAAAGACAGCGTATCCGCTACCGCAGTTCTTGAGGCATTGGCCATACCAAACACATGAAACGGGTATCCAGCTATCGCGTACTTGTCCTTGATGCGGACATGGTGCCCGCGCTCACAATATGCCGGTCACTGTCCCGGCGCGGCTGTAGCGTAGACGTCGCCGGCCATACCGACAGGCCCATCGCTGGCTATTCGCGCGGCGCGGCGGCCAGCTACCGCTACCCGGATCCGCTGTCGGCCGCCACTGAATTCGTTCGCTGGCTGGCGGCACACACCAGGGACACGGACTACGACCTCGTCATGCCGGTGACGGAGCGCACGCTGGCGCCGCTGTCCGCGGCACGCGGCGAGCTCTGCCACGTCAGGTTGGCCATGCCAGATGCGCGCAGCCTCGAGCTGGTATTCGACAAGTCACAAACACTTGGCCTGGCACAGGAGCTGGGCGTGCCGATACCGCGGGGAATATCGGTCACGGAGCCGGAAGAGCTGCACTCCCTGCTGGACTCCCTGCACTACCCGGTGGTGATCAAGCCTGCGCGCTCCATCGGCTCCCGGGAAGGCGGCGCCCGGCAGCTGCAGGTCGCCTATGCCTTCGACCCCGAGGGGCTGAAGGCCAGTTGTGCACACGCGCTGCGCTTTGGCCCGGTGGTGCTGCAGGAATATTTCGGCGGTCTCGGGGTCGGCGTAGAGCTGATCGCCCGCGAGGGCGAGATCCTGTACTCGTTCCAGCACCGGCGTATTCACGAGGTGCCCCTCACCGGCGGCGGCAGCAGCCTGCGTATGAGTGAGCCCCTGAACCCCCGGCTGCTGGATGCTTCCGCCCGCCTGATCAAGGCGCTGAACTGGAGCGGCGTTGCCATGGTCGAGTTCAAGCTCAACCCGGATTCCGGGGAATTCTGCCTGATGGAAATCAACGGACGCTTCTGGGGCTCGCTGCCCCTGGCCGTCACCGCCGGCGCAGATTTCCCCTCCATGTTGCTGGACCTGGAAACGACGGGCGAGGTCGTACCGTGTGCGCCCTATCGAGAAGGTGTCTACTGTCGGCTGCTGTCGCGCGACCTCGGGTGGTATGAGGCGGTGTTGCGCGGTGCCGGCGACCAGAGGCTGGTGCGCATGCCCTCGCGTACCGAGATCCTGTCGGAGTTGCGGCTTTTCTTGCGCCCGGGCCATCGTTTCGACGTCCAGGGCCTGCGCGATCCGGTGCCGGGGCTGGTCGACCTGCGGAACATTGTTCGCAACTACTACCGTCGCCTGTCCAACCTCGTCACCGAGAGGCTGTTCCGTATCCGTCAGGCCCGCTGCTGGCGCAGCGGGCAGGTTGCACAGGCCCTGTCGACGGCGGATTCAATACTTTTCATGTGCTACGGCAATATCAACCGCAGTGCCCTGGCCGACGCGATGATCCGCGCCTACGCCGAGGATACCGGCGTGGCGGTATACTCGGCCGGCTTCCACCCCGAGGATGGGCGCAGGGCAGATCCCGTGATGACTGAAATCGCCGCTGAAGCGGGGTTGGACTTGAGCGCCATTCGGTCCTCGAGGGTGGACGAGGCGCTGTTGCGCAGCAGTGATGTCATTTTCGTCATGGAGAAGGCGCACCACGACAGGGTGGTAGCGCTGCGCCCCGACGCCCGGGACCAGATCTACCTGCTGGGCGCCCATGCCGGTGTCGCCTCCGGCGACGTCGAGATCCTGGATCCCTACGGCCAGTCCCGGGACGCGTATATCAGCTGCTACAGCCGGATCTCCAATGCCGTCGATCACATCAAGGCCGTACTGGCCATGCGCTCCGGAGACTGACATGGCCTGCGCCAGAGCATTCAGGAGTGCCCCGTGCCTGGTCCGCGGCGGCGCGCCGTGGCCATTATGACGGGCCTGCCCGCCGGGAAAAGCCTCGTCATCGGCCTTGGTTCTGGGCGCTCGGGCACTGCATCCCTGACCAGCCTGATCAACCGCCAGGACGGTGGCATCTGTTTCCACGAGATGAACCCGTCGAGCGCCGTGTTTGCCGGCAACCCGCAGCCGCACATTAACGCCGTCGCGGAGTTTCGCAGTATTCTCTGCGACGGGCCGCGCAAGAACCTGTCCATCGATTATTCAAGGCCCGCTTCGGTTGCCACCTATCGCGAGCTGCAGGCTATGCCGGAGGTGAACCTTATCGGGGATATCGCGTTCTACTACCTCAGTTATGTCGAGACGTTGCTTGCGGTGGAGCCGGCGTGCAAGTTTGTGTGTCTGCGGCGCGATCGGCAGCAGACGGTAGACAGCTGGATGAAGAAGTCCGCTATAGGCCGGTGGCGCTCGCTGTGGCTGGCCGACCGGCTTAAGGCCCTGCTCACCAGGACACCGTTCCACACCGAATACAACTACTG
>JAWVYG010000018.1:0-12448 GCA_033722815.1 Halioglobus sp. | reverse complement strand
CGGCAGCCAGCGCTCCGCCAGCTCCTTGAAGCCCGTCTCCACCAGGCCCTCCGGCCGCTGCGGCCAGGGGTACATGGTGTGCCACAACAGCGCGCCGGAGAACGTCACGTGGGCGGTCAAACCCAGGTTGCTGCTGGCCCTTGCCGCGAGCAGCAACTGCTCCACCGCCCATTGTTGCCGCGCCTGCGGCTTGCCGTGCAGCTCCTCCGGCGCGAAGCCATCGAACAACTCGTCGTAGGCCGGGTGCACCACGACCAGCTGGCCCTGCAGGTGGGTCGACAACTCGGTGATCTCGACGCCGTTGTTGGCGCAGATGCCCTTCACCTCGTCGCAGTAGTCCCTGCTCTCGGCGGCCTTGCGCAGGTCGATCAGCCCGCCTTCCCAGGTGGGCACCTGCACGCCCTTGTAGCCGAGGTCACCCGCCCAGCGAGTGATGTTGTCGAGGTTGTCGAACGGCGCCTCCTCGGCGGCGAACTGCGCGAGAAATATCGCGGGGCCTTTCATCTGGGACATGGTATTACCCTCTCGGTAGGTCCAAAGTGTTTGCTCAATGACTGGGAAATGCGTGCCACTTGACGTCACTTGCGCTGGCGGCGACGGCCAGCTCTATGAACGTCATACCGCGGATAGCGGCCTCTATGCCGGGGCAGTCTGCGCTGCGCGCATCGGGCGCCTGTGAAGTCTCCCGCGCGCGAATCTGGCCCGCGAAGGCGGCATAGAGATTGGCGAAGGCCTCGAGATAGCCCTCCGGGTGCCCCATAGGCGTGCGCGTATTCAGGCTCGCGATGTCTGTGAGGTAGCCCCCGCCGGTACGCAGCATCTGTGTGGGCCGGTCGTTGTACTTCAGCCACAGGGTATTGGGTTCCTGCTGCTCCCACTCCAGGCCGCCGGCTTCGCCGTAGACACGGATCTTGATGGCGTTCTCCTCGCCGACGCTGACCTGTGACGCGTGCAGTACACCCTTCGCGCCGTTGTCGAAGCGCAGCAACACCGCGCCGTCATCGTCCAGCTCACGGCCGGGGACGAAGGCCGTGAGATCGGAGCAGATCGAGGCGATGTTCAGCCCGGTCACGTATTCCGCGAGGTTGGCGGCATGCACGCCGATGTCGCCCATGCAGCTGCTGACCCCGGCGCGGGCGGGATCGAGGCGCCAGGCGGCCTGTTTGTTGTCCTCGTCTTCCTCGCGACCGGCCAGCCAGCCCTGTGGGTACTCTACAACGACCTTGCGAATGGCGCCCAGCTCTCCCGCCGCGATCCTGGCGCGCGCCTCCTTGACCAGCGGGTAGCCCGTGTAGGTGTGGGTGAGGCCGTACAGCAGACCCGTATCAAGGATGATATCGCGCAGGCGCAACGCCTCGTCGAGGTTGAAGGTGGCCGGTTTGTCGGACATGACGTGAAAGCCGGCGCGCAGTGCGGCCTCGGCCACCGGGAAATGCATGTGATTGGGTGTCACGATCGCCACGAACTGCATGCGTTCGTCCGCCGGCAGCGCGGCCTCCGCGGCCATCATGCCCGCGTAGTCACCGTAGACACGGTCTGCGCCCAGGTGCAGCGCGGCGCCGGAGCGCGCGGAACGCGCGGCGTCTGCACTGAAGGCGCCGCAGACCAGCTCGATCTCGCCGTCCAGGGCCGCGGCCATGCGGTGCACCGCGCCGATGAATGCGCCCTCGCCGCCGCCCACCATACCCATCCTGACCTTTGCCATGCGGTCTCTCCTTTGCCTGCGTGTTACAGGTACTGGTTGATGACGTTTTCGTACCACTCCTGCTTGCCGCTCGTGTGGGCCGGTTCGCCCTGCTCTACCGCGAGGTCGCGCAGTGCCGCCAGGCCCAGCTCACCGCGCGCGAAGCGGGCGCCGTCACCCGCGTCAAAACTGGTGTAGCGCCCGTTCTTGCGTTCGACGATGCCGGAGCGCTCGCGCAGGGCGTGGGCCACCTGCAGCGCCCGGGCGAAGGTATCCATGGCGCCGATGTGTCCGATAAAGATGTCCTCGAGGTCGACCGACTCGCGCCTGACCTTGGCGTCGAAGTTCAGGCCGCCGGACCCCAGGCCACCGTCTGCCAGCACGACCAGCATCGCCTGCACGGCGTCGTACAGGTCGGTGGAAAACTGGTCGGTATCCCAGCCATTCTGCGGATCACCGCGGTTCGCATCGATACTGCCGAGCAATCCCGCATCGGTGCACATCTGCAGTTCGTGCGCGAAGCTGTGGCCCGCGAGCGTGGCGTGGTTCGCCTCGACGTTCAGTTTGAAATCACCCGCCAGGCCGTGGTGGCGCAGGAAGCCGATGACTGTCTGCGCATCGAAATCGTACTGGTGTTTGCTCGGCTCCATGGGCTTCGGCTCGATCAGGAACGTGCCCTCGAAGCCGATGCTGCGCCCGTAATCGCGCGCCGCCTCCAGAAAGCGCGCCATATGCTCCAGCTCCCGCTTGGTATCCGTATTGAAAAGACTTGCATAACCCTCGCGGCCGCCCCAGAAGACGTAGTTTTCACCGCCCAGCGCCACCGTGGCGTCGAGCGCCGCCTTGACCTGTGCCGCCGCGTGGGCCACCACCGCGAAATCGGGATTCGTTGCCGCGCCGTTCATGTATCGCGGATGACTGAACAGGTTGGCCGTACCCCAGAGCAGCTTCATGCCCGTCTGCGACTGGCGCTCCTGCGCCAGCTCGACCATGGTGGCGAGATTCTGCTCGGACTCCGCCACGGATGCGCCTTCGGGTGCCATGTCGCGGTCGTGGAAGCAGTAATACGGCACGCCCAGCTTGGTAAAGAACTCGAAGGCGGCGTCCATGCGCGCGCGGGCAGCCGTCATCGGGTCGGCCGGTTCATCCCAGGGGAACACCTGGGTATCGACGCCGAAGGGATCGGAGCCGCCGGCACAGAAGGTATGCCAGTAACACACGGCGAAGCGCAGGTGCTGCGCCATGGTCCTGTCCCCTACCGTGCGCTCGGCCTCGAAGAACTTGAAAGCGAGCGGGTTATCCGACTCGCTGCCCTCGAAGGGAATGCGCGCGACACCGGGGAAAAACTCCCTGTCGCCAACGAACACCTGTCCCGCCATATCAACTACCTCTCGAATTCACTCGTACAACGCGCTGACCACGTCAACGTGCCGCAGGTATTGCTCATAGAAGCCAGTGTAGGCGTCCGTCACCCGCCTGTCCGGTTCGCAGCTGCGTGCCTCGTCCAGTGCCAGGTGCGAATCGACCAGCTGTACCAGCCGTTCGCCGCCGCCTCCCGTGTGCATCCACATCGCCTGCAGGGCAGCTCCCAGGGCCGCACCCTCGTCCACCGCCTGCACGGTGACCGGGAGGTTGAAGATATCCGCGACCATCTGCCGCCATGCCGGGCTGCCGGCGCCGCCCCCGGTGAGGCGAACCGCATGAATGTCACAACCCAGGCCCGCGAGGCCGTCGAGACCCGCGCGCAGGCCGTAGACGGCCGACTCCATCGCCGAGCGCAACAGGTTGGCACTGGTGTAATTGCCCTCATCGAGACCCATCACGCAGCCCTTGCCCGCCGGCAGGTTGGGTGTGCGCTCACCGTGAAAAAACGGCAGCGTCATCACGCCGCCCGATCCGGGCGCAGCGCGCTCTACCTGTGCCTGCAGTGCATCGAGGTCGAGATCGAACAGCGCGCGGCTGAGCTCGGTAGACGCCGTGCAGTTCATCGTGCACACCAGCGGCAGCCAGCCGCCGGTCGAGGAGCAGAAAGCCGCCACCTGCCCCGCCGGATCGACCACCGGGCTGTCCGCGCAGGCAAACAGGGTACCCGAGGTACCGAGGCTGACGGTCAGGCGACCCGCCGCGACATTGCCCGTGCCGATGGCCGCCATCATGTTGTCACCGCCGCCGGTGGCGACCGGGATGCCCACGGGCAGGCCCAGCTCACGGGCGACGGCCTCGCGCAACTGGCCGAGCGGCTCATCCGGTTGCAGTAGCGGCGGCAGCGCGGCGGACAGGTCGCGCTCGTCATCCAGCGCACCGAGCAGCCCCGTGTGCCAGCTTCGCGCGCGTATATCGAGCAGGCCGGTACCGGAGGCGTCGCCGTACTCCATGGCGCGCTCTCCCGTCAGGTAGAAGTTGATGTAGTCGTGGGGCAGCAGGATCGTGGCGAGTTGCGCATAGCTCTCGGGGCGGTGCCGCTTGAGCCAGAGGATTTTCGGCGCCGTGTAACCCGCAAGGATGGGATTCCCCGCCTGCTCGATACAGCGGTCACGGCCGCCGAAGCGCTCGCTGATCAGGTCACATTCGGCGGTGGTCGCGGTATCGCACCACAGCTTTACCGGGGCCAGCACCCGGCCGTCCGCATCCAGGGGGACGAAGCCGTGCTGCTGCCCGGAAACGCCGAGGGCCTGGACGCCGGCCCGGAGTTTCCCGTCCAGGCCATCGAGGCAGGCGCGCAGCGCATCCAGCCACCACTGGGCCTGCTGCTCCCGCGTGCCGTCACCTGCGCTGAACAATTCAAGGGGAGCGGAACTCACACCCGCGACCGCGCCCTGCTGGGGGTCGTAGAGCAGCGCCTTGACACTCTGGGTGCCGACATCGATACCGAGATACATATCAGCTGCTGTGCAAAGCTTGGTTCATTGGCCGGCGTCCGGTCCTATCGCGCGATAACACAAGGCCGCCGGTGGAGCGCGACGGCACAGGATCTGATGTTGCGCTGACACGGCGCCAAGTTCTTGCATATAATCATTCATAACTTGAATAAAATCGGCGCCGGCGCGACATAATGACAAAACTACGTTTTGCCTCCCTGCAGGACGCGGAACAGAACTTCGCGATGCTGGACCTGATCCCGGACACCCACGCATGGATCAAGAACACCGCGGGACGCTTCGTCTTTGGCAACCGCCTGTTCTTCGAGCGCTTCGGCTTCAGTTCCATGCAGGGACTGCTGGGCAAGTGCGACTACGACATCGCCCCCGCCACCCTGGCCGAGCAGTACACGAGCGATGACGCCTTCGTGCTGGACGGCGGCGTGGTGACCGACCGGCTGGAGCTGATCCTCGACGGCGACGATCGCGGCGACTGGTTTCTCACCTCCAAGTGGCCCGTACACGACCTGCAGGACACCATCATCGGCAGTTTCGGCATCAGCCGCCACCTCAATCGCACACAGGGCACCACCATTCCCTACCAGGAACTGCGCGCGCCGGTAGACTATATTTGCCAGCGCTTCGCCAGCGATATCTCGGTCCGGTCCCTGGCCAGCGCCTGCAACATCTCGGTCAGTGCGCTGGAACGCCGCTTTCGCAAACACCTCAACAAGACGCCGCGCCAGTACATCGTCGAGGTGCGCCTGGACAACGCGCACCAGATGCTGCTGGAAACCGACAAGAGCGTGGGTACGATCGCCCTGGAGACAGGCTTTGCCGATCACAGTCACCTGACCAGGGCGTTCACCCGCCGCTTCGGCTTGGCGCCGCGCGCCGCGCGGCAGCAGGCCAAGGACGCCGCCTCGGTATAGGATGGTACCGCGCCCGTCCGACCCGTAGAGCGCGCATTGCACGCGGCACGCCAAAGCCCTCCTGCCCGTCCTGCATAATCTGTTGATCCAGGGCAAGGAGCGCACGTACGCAATTTGCCACTCTGGTCACGGGTGTGCAGCGCTTAATTCCCGGGTCTTTCCGGGCTGGTCGCCGGCACCTACCACAACGTCCCGGAGCGTTAGATGAACCGACGTGAACTTATGCAGTGCGTCGTGGTACTGGCGGGCTGCGCGAACAGCGGCAGCCTGCGCGCCGCCCTGAGCGACGAGCAACGGCAGTTCCTGCTGGATAGCCCGAGCTACATCGATCGCGAGATCGGCTACCTGAGCCCCGTCCGGCGCAAGATTATCGCCGCCATGGCGGAGACCATCATCCCGAGGACCGACACCCCCGGCGCGATCGACGCCGGCGTGCCGCGCTACATCGAGCTGATGGCCGCGCAGTGGCTGAACGACCGGGAGCGGGCCATTTTCGAGGCCGGGATTGCCGACATGGAGACACGTATCCCGCGCGAATTTGGCAAACCGTTCCACGAACTGGCGGCGGAGCAACAACGCGCGATCCTCGAGGATATGGAGTCGGCAGCCGGGGACTCCACCTGGTATGAGCTCGGCAATGTTGCGCGTACCTTTATCAGTGACGCGCCCTTCATCTGCCAGGTGAAGGAACTGACGGTCTTCGGTTTCTTCACCTCCGAGGTGGGCAGCAAGGAGGTCCTGCGCTATGACCCCATGCCGATGCACTTCGACGGCGACCTGCCCCTGGGACGGGACGACAGCTCCTGGGCCCTGATGATGTTGATCAATCGTGGCTGAGTCGCAAAACCCTGACTTCGACGCCATCGTCGTCGGCTCAGGCGTCACCGGCGGCATGGCGGCCAAGGAACTCACCGAGCGAGGGCTGAAGGTACTGGTGCTCGAGCGCGGCCGCCAGCTGCGCCACGGCAGCGACTACCTGGGAGAGCACGCACCGCCATGGCACCTGCCGCATCACGGCAAACCCCTGCGCGAGCTGTATGCGGATCAGTACGCGGTACAGAGCCGCAACTACGCGTTCAGCGAGCAGAACCGCCCGTTCTGGAACAACGACCGCGACAATCCCTATGCCACCGACGAGGGCAAGCCGTTCAGGTGGTACCGCTCTGACGTGGTCGGCGGGCGCTCCCTGCTGTGGGGACGCCAGAGCTACCGCTACAGCGAGCAGGACTTTGCCGCCAACGCACAGGATGGCCACGGCATCCCGTGGCCCGTGAACTACGGGGACATTGCGCCCTGGTACAGCCACGTGGAGAAATTCATCGGGGTCAACGGACGTCGCGAAGGACTGGCACAGCTTCCCGACGGCGAATTCCAGCAACCCATGCCCTGGTTCGCGCTGGAGGAAACCATCAAGGCGCGCCTGGCGAAGAAAGCCCCGGATGTCACCCTCACCAACTCCCGTATCGCCGTGCTGACCGAGGACCTGCCCGGTCGAGCCGCCTGTCACTATTGCGGACCGTGCCACAACGGCTGCTCGACCGGCAGCTATTTCAGCTCACAGAGCTCCACCCTCCCCGCGGCCTCCGCCACCGGCAACCTGACCCTGCTGCCGGACTCCGTGGTCACCCGTCTCGAATACGACCCCGCAACCCGACGGGTATCGAAGGTGCTGGTCACTTCCGTTACCGGCGAGCAACGCGCCTACAGCGCGAAAGTCGTGTTTCTCTGCGCCGGTACGATTGCCAGCACCCAGCTGCTGCTGCACTCCACCAGCAGCGCGTTCCCCGACGGCCTGGCGAATTCCAGCGGCGTGCTGGGGCACTACCTCATGGACCACCCCCTCGGCCTGGCCGGCATGGGCGTGTTTCTCGACAACATGGAAAGTTACTATCGCGGCTATCGTCCCAACGGACTGTATATCCCCCGCTTTCGCAATGTAGGCGGACAGGATCGAGACGCGGACTTCGTGCGCGGCTACGGCTTCCAGACCATGACCTTCCGTCGCGACTGGAGCATGTCCTTCAACAGCAGGGGCATCGGCGCACAGTACAAGGAAGCCATGCGCAAACCGGGTTTCTGGCTGTTCGCCCTGGCGCAGTTCGTGGAATGCCTGCCGCGCAAGTCCAACCGCATGTACCTGAGCAGCAGGAAAGACCGCTTCGGCGTACCGCAGGTGGTGTTCGATATGCAGTGGAGCGACAACGAACGCGCGCTGTGGGATGACGCCTTCGTCCAGGCCCAGCGCATCCTGCGCGCCGCGGGCGCCGTTGTCAGCATCGAGGGTCCGCGAGAAATGTCCACACCCGGCGAGGGCATCCACGAAATGGGCACGGCACGCATGGGCGACGACCCGCGGGAGTCGGTACTCAACGGCTACAACCAGGCCCACGACGTGCCCAACCTGTTCGTTACCGACGGCTCGTTCCAGACCTCGGCCTCCTGCGTCAACCCGGTACTGACCCTGTTGGCGTTCACCGCCCGCGCCAGCGACTACGCAGCGACCCAGCTGGCCGGGGGGCATATCTGATGTCGCCGGTCACGCGTGGTCGCGTACGCTCGGGACGCGCACTGCTACTGCTGGCCGCAGCATTCCTGCCCGGCGCCACAGCCCCGGCGGACCCGCTGCAGGAGCCCATCGTCTACGGTAACAATCCCATGGGCAGGGCGAGCTTTGACCACAAGGCCCACGTGCGTGCGCACAGGCGCTGCGAGACCTGCCACGATCGACTGTTCGAGGAGAGGGTTGGCGCCACGCGCGTAACGTTTGACAGGCACCACAGCGGCGAAGCCTGTTTCGCCTGTCACGAGATATCGTACAGCGATACGGGCAACTGCATGGAATGCCACGAACCGGGGGCGCCGTCGGGGCAGGACTGAACGGTCGTGTTGCAGAAGTTGGCAATGTCCCGGCGCATCCCGCCGCAACAGCCATAGCCGGCCTGGCACGGGCAGGCAAGCGCCGGCGCGTGTCACATCAACCGGGATACGCCTTGCGGAACGCCTGCGCGAAATCCTGCAGGCTGTCCGCGGGCAGGTCGTTGATGCCCGCGGCCCCGGCGCGTCCGCCGCCGGTGGGAAACTGCATGCACAGGTCCGCGGCGCCCTGCTTGTCGACCATCGGCGCGCGCACACTCACCAGGTAGTTGCCGTTGTCCTTCACGGTCAGAACGGCGTGGGCGCGCTCGGGGTTGTCGGTCGCGAGGTCGTTGCTGTACACACCACTGACCCGTCGCGCCCAGGCCTCGTTGGGCAGGATGAACAACGCGGTGCTGGCGTCGGCTTCCTGTGGCTCGAGCGCCGCGGCCTTGCCCATATCCTCACGGTAGCCCTCGCTGAGCTTGCGGAAATCGGCCGAGTTGGCGACAAAATCGAGCGGCCCTTCCGCCGCGTAGAGCCTCAGGTACAGCTCCTTGGGGTCGAAGTGCAGGTCCTCGACGGCCGGACCGTAGCCGTTGTAGTTGATATAGGTGCCCAGGTCCTCCAGCGACGCCAGGTCGGCGTCGGAAATGTCCAGGCCTTTCGCCAGGCTGCGGGCCGTATCCTTGAGGTTATCGCCGAAGGCGCCGGTCACGGCCCAGTCGAGATGGGCGCCGCCCAGGTGGCCGTTCACGAGGGCGGCGGTGCAGACGTCGGGCGCCTCGTTGATGATGGCGGTAAGACCGGCGCTGTCCGGGATGTCGCCGGGCTTGTGGTGGTCGACGTAGAACACCTCGGCACCCGCCGCCAGCACTTCCTCCAGCGCCGCCTTGTTCGTGTCCATGGACACGTCGAGCACCGTGATGCGATCGCCGGCCTGCGCGGACACCTTGCCGAGCAGGTTGATGTCGCGCTTTACCCCGGTAACGAGCTCGGATTCCCGTGGCTCGGCCTTGCGCAGCTGCAGCAGCGCGCAGATACCGTCGGCATCGCCGTTAAAAAGATCGTAGTTCATAGCCAATCCGCCTGTTTGTTATTGCCCCACTCCAATACGCAGCGGGCGCCCCGGGGCGCCCGCGTCAACCTTTGCATGGCAGGCGCTCAGCCACCGATCGACTGGTAGTAGTCCGACAGGATCTTCGCCACCTCGGGGCGCGAGAATTCCGGCGGCGGCGCAATGCCCTTGCCCAGCATCTCGCGTACCGCGGTGCCGGACAACAGCACGAAGTCTTCCTTGGAGTGATCCGGTGCGTCCTTCATCATGACCACCTGGTTCAGCTTCTTGCTGTAGGCGGTGTGGTCCGCCTTGAAAATCTCCAGCTCGAGGGCGCCCTCGGGGACCTCCTCGTCGAAGATGGTCTGGGCATCGAAGCCGCCGTAGTAGTCCCCCACCCCGGCATGGTCGCGGCCGACGATCAGGTGGGTGCATCCGCAGTTCTGGCGGAAGACGGCGTGCAGCACCGCCTCGCGCGGGCCGGCGTAGAGCATGTCGAAGCCGTAACCCGTTACCATGACGGTATTGGGCGGGAAATAGACCTCCACCATCTTGCGGATCGAGGCATCGCGCACGTCCGCGGGAATATCGCCCGGCTTGAGCTTGCCCAGCAGCATGTGGATCAGGATGCCGTCGGCGCCCAGCTGCTCCATCGCCATCCGGCACAGCTCCTCGTGGGCGCGGTGCATGGGGTTGCGGGTCTGGAAGGCCACGACTTTCTCCCAGCCGTGCTCTGCGATCTCGTTGCGAATTTCCACCGCCGTGCGGAAGGTGTCGGGAAAGTCGGCCTGGAAATAGGAGAAATTCAGCACCTGGATGGGTCCGGACAGCAGGGTGCGCCCGAGGCCGGTGAAGGTCGCCACGCCGGGGTGCTTGTCATCGAGGGTGCGGAAAATCTTCTCGGCCATGAACTCGATCTCCTCGTCGGAGACCTGCTCGACCGCATCGACGTCCATGATCGCCAGCACCGGGTTGCCCTCGACGTTCGGGTCGCGCAGGGCGATGCGGCTGCCCGCCTCGATGCCCGTCTCCTCGGTGAGGTTGACCACAGGCACCGGGAAGAACAGGCCGTCCACGGTCTGCATCTTCTCCGCGGTGCTCAGGGCATCGGCGAGGTTCATGTAGCCGCGCAGCGGGTTGAAATAGCCGCCGCCGAGCATCACGGCATTGGCCGCCGCGGCTGAATTCAGCTGCAGCGAGGGCAGGCCCTCGGCCTCGGCCACGAGCGCGTGGCGCTGTTCACTGTCGTAGACAAAGAGCGGGTTGAGTTCGTCGGAACCATGGGGCTTGATCATTGCTGCCTCCTACTTGTTGATGATGCCGCGCTCACGCAGCAGCGCCAGGATCTCGTTCACCTCCTCTTCCAGCGACTGCTGGTCGGTGTGCAGGTGAATCTCGGGCTTCAGGGGTTCTTCATAAGGGTCGTCGATACCGGTGAAGTTCTTGATCTCGCCGGCGCGCGCCTTCTTGTACAGCCCCTTGGGGTCACGGGCTTCAGCCGCTTCCAGGGAGCAGTCGACGAATACCTCGATAAATTCCATGCCGGCGTCGTCGTGCAGCGCGCGGACCTGGTCGCGGTCCTCGCGGTAGGGGCTGACGAAACTGCTCAGGGCGATCTGGCCGCTGTCGACAAACAGCTTGGCCACCTCGCCGATGCGGCGGATATTCTCGGCCCGGTCCTCGGCAGAGAATCCCAGGTTCTTGTTGATCCCCATGCGCACATTGTCGCCGTCCAGGCGGTAGGAGACGATGCCCATCTCGTGCAGGATACCCTCGAGTTCCACCGCCACGGTGCTCTTGCCGGAGCCGGACAGGCCGGTGAACCAGATCGTGGCACCCCTGTGCCCCAGCAGTTTCTCGCGGTGCTCGCGGGTGATGTCGCCCTCATGCCAGTGGACGTTGGTCGCTTTCTGCTCTGCCATCTCTTCTCTCTCCGTTATCCTTGCCGTGTTGCCCGGCCCGCTCGTCGGGGCCGGATCTGATCGCCGCGCATCTTAGGGTGATTCTTTCTCCTTGTAAAACAGGATATTATGGATACCATTACCGGTTTAACCGGTAGCTACAGTTTTCCGCCGGAGGCGTCCCATGAAGTTCACCATCCGCCAGCTGCAGATTTTCCTGGCCGTGGCCAGGCACCAGAACATCTCCCGCGCCGCCCAGAGCCTGCACATGTCCCAGTCGGCCGCCAGCGAAGCCCTGCTGAACCTCGAGCACAGCTACGACGTCACGCTGTTCGAGCGCTCGCGCAACCGCCTGACACTGAGCGCCATCGGCCACACGCTGCGCAAGGAGGCCGAGAGCCTGCTGGCGCACTGCGAGAACTTCGAGCAGAACCTGCGCGACCACACCGATGTCGGCCATATCAAGGTAGGCGCGAGTTTCACCATCGGCAACCACCTGGCGACCCGCTACCTGGCCGGTTACCTGGCGCGCTACCCCGGCGCCGATGTGCAGCTGGATATCGCCAACACTCCGGACGTGGTGGCCAGGGTCCTCAATTACGAGGTCGACATCGGCATGATCGAGGGCGAGGTGCAGCACCGCGAGCTGGAACTCATACCCTGGCGCGAGGACGAACTGGTCGTGTTCTGCGCCGCCGATCACCCGCTGGCGCGAAAGGTGTCGCTATCCACCCGGGACATCAAGGAGGCGCAGTGGATCCTGCGCGAGCCCGACTCGGGCGCACGCCAGACCTTCGAGCGCGCCCTGTCAGGCCTGCTCCCGGATATCAACGTCTACCTCGAGCTGAAGCACAACGAGGCCATCAAGAACGCCGTCGAATCGGGTCTCGGCGTGGGCTGCCTGTCACAGATCGTATTGAAGAAAAACTTCGCCAACGGTGACCTCGTACCGTTGAAACTGCCGCGTCGCAACATGCGCCGCAACTTCTACTTCGCCCTGCCGCGGCAGCGCTTCGCGCAGGAGACGGTAGAGGCCTGGATGCAGACCTGCCGCGACACGGACGCCTGAGCGCGGCGTGCTAGTGCGCGCCCCCGCTTTGTGGGAGCATTAGGCCCCATGCACGAAGTTCAAAAACAGGCAGCGTGATGCAATCCGGACTGTT
>JAWVYG010000017.1:0-12569 GCA_033722815.1 Halioglobus sp. | reverse complement strand
AAGTGCCGTTTACTCGTTACATGAGTTAAAGAACGGCAACATTTTCGTGGTAGGCGATTACTCTACCTACCTTTTTGACCGAAGTATTGAGGAATTTCGGACTCTAGATTTCGAGTTCGGCGCGTCGGGAAAAAGAGTCAAGGTAGGAGGGATTGCAGAGAACTCCAAAGGGGACATTTGGATTGCGACTGAGCACAGTGGTATATATCGATGGTCAACTAGCTCACAAGAGTCGCTTGAACTCGAATTGGAACCAAGCGATGCACTCGCTAAAGGTACATTCAATGCACTGAATTCAATCCAGGTAGATGCAATGGATTTCCTGTGGGTTTCAAGCCAAACAGGGTTACTGAAGTTCAACCCTGAAGGTGTGTTTTTACAGAGGTTCTTGCCAGAGGATGGCCTGCAGGGGCACGATTTCGAACTTGGCAGTTCACACAAAGGCCAAGACGGTGCTCTCTATTTTCCGGGGGTTCATGGATACAACAAATTCCACCCCAGCCAGGTCGAGATAGACACCACCCCACCCCGCACCGTGCTCAGCGCTGTCCACTACCCAAGCATGAGCTTCCTGCATATACCGGCACCACAGCAGGACGCGCGCTTCGAAGTAACGCACAAGGATTACTTTATAACATTCGATTTCGCTGTCTCGGACTTTGTCGGGTTCCAGGAGAACCAGTTTCGCTACATGTTGGAGGGCTTCGATCCGCAGTGGCGCGAGAACGGGTTTCGCAGCAGTGCCACTTATACCAATCTCCCTTCCGGGGACTATACGCTTAAGGTTCAGGGCGCGAATGCGGCCGGCATCTGGGATCCGATCGGGCTATCCGTTTCAGTTACCGTACTCCCGCCACCCTGGCGCAGTTGGTGGGCGTACTCTCTATATGCCCTGGCCCTGGCGCTGGCTGTCTGGACGGCGTTGCGAGCTTACCAGAGCTACGCCATAGAGCGCCGGGCCAGGGAAGTGGCCAGGGAAATGAACGAGACCCTGGAGTACGCCGAGGCGGAGATACAGGAGCAGCTCGAGTTCCAGGACGAATTGCTCAAGGCGGCTTACGATCACAAGCAGGAAACCCTGAAGCTGGTAGGTGCGATACAGAATGCCGCAGACCCGGAGTTCAGCACTACCAGTTCCCTTCAGACGCCGGGCGCGATCAGCGCGCTCTCAACCCTGGAGGACTGCACCTACTACGCTGCCGACGGCCCCTCGGCCAATCTACATGAATTTGCGGAAACGGTGCTGCGGCAATCCATCGAGAGGACGCAGGTCAATCCCGAATCCATCATTACCATCAATGAACTGCCCGACGCGCTGATACCGGCGCCAACCTGCTCAATCCTGGCCGTGGTGCTGCGGGAATTGCTGGATAACTGCGTCGAGCATGCCTTCGAGCCAGGCTCGCCGGCCAACTACATCCACCTGAAGCTGCGCGAGGCCGAAGACGCAGGCTCCGGCCTCAATGTCTTCCACCTGACGGTCGGTGATAGCGGCACGGGAGCACCCGAAGACCTGTTCCACAACCCTCCCCCCGAGACCGGTGCAGCTGTCGTCTGCTCTGTCCTGTCCGCCTTTGGCGGCAAGATCGTCCTGTCCAACACGTCGGGCACCCAGATCACGGCCTCCCTGCCGGAGTTTCGCCCGCCGGGTTGATTCCCCTGCACAACCCATCTGGCCACCGTGCCTGCCACAGTGGTACATTGTGTACCGGGTCGAGGCGGTCACTGGGGAGACTGCCGGCACCCATCTAAGGCAGGTAGCTGGATTACAATAACAACGGTAGGTTCCGTGGCAGTCAGCAAAGTCCGATTACAGGCATTTGGCAGGGCCTGTCAGCTCGTCGTAGACAACACCACCGGGCAGGGCGTGGAGCTTCTGGAGCTCTGCCGGCAGGACTTGCAGCGGCTGGAGGCCAAGTTCAGCGCCTATAACCCGGCCAGCATCACCAGCAGGCTGAACCAGGCGGCGGGCACCGGCGCGTTCATACCCCTGGATGCAGAAGAGCAGAGCCTGTTCGACTACGTGGATGCCCTGTGGTCGCAGAGCAAGCACCTGTTCGATCCCACCACCCGCATCTTGCGCAACTGCTACGATGCCAACGGGAACCTGAGGGCATCGAAGGACCAGCTGCAGGGCATGCTGAAACTGGTAGGCCTCGCGCACCTGGAACGCTCCGACGCGGGCCTGCACCTGGAGCGCAAGGGCATGTTGCTCGACCTCAATGCCTGCGTGAGACCCTACGCGGTGGACTCGCTGTACAAGCTGCTGACCAGGAACGGCGCCAAACACGCCCTGATCGAGATGGACCACGAGGTCGCCACCATCGGCAAGCAGCCCGGCGGGGCCAACTGGCTGATCGGGGTACGCCTGCCCAAGGGGTCGTCCGCGGCAATATCGCGCCTGAAGCTCAACAACCGCGGTTTCGCCATGCGCGGCGATTTCGAGCAGGCGGTGGTCCACGACGGCGAGCGTTTCGGGCGCGCTCTCAGCCCGGTAGACGGACGTCCCGTACTGGGGCCGCTGAGCGTGGCGGTTATCGCGGACAACTGCCTCACGGCCTGCAGCGCCGCGAGCATCGCGCGGCTGAAGACCGAGTCAGCGGCAATCAACTGGCTGGAGGGCCTCGGGATGCCCTGGCTGGTGATAGACAGGCAACTGCACTGCCACGGCCCACTGGCGCCGGGCAACCAGCGGCTCTAGCGGCCCTCGAACACAGGTTTACGCTTTTCCCGCTGGGCCGCGAGCCCCTCCTGCAGGTCCCGCGAATGAAGGCAACGCGCCACCAGTTCGTCGGCTCGCGCGCCGTCCAACTCTCCCGCGGCCATCTGGCGCAGCACCTCATTCATCGACTGCACCGCGAGCGGCGCCAGGCCGGCGATCCGTTCGGCCAGGGCAGTCACCGTAGGCTCCAGCGCCTCGCGCTCGACGACGTTGTCGAGGAAACCGATGGCGACCAGCCCCGCGGTATCGAACTCCTCCGCAGCGACCAGTATGCGCCTGGCTACCCGGGGACCGACACATTCCACGAAGCGGCGTATGCCCTCCAGCGGGTAACACAGCCCGAGGGAGGCGGCGGGCACCCGCATGCGCATCCCTTCCACGCCGACCCGGAAATCACAGCTGGCCGCCAGCTCCACGCCGCCGCCGAACACGCTGCCGTTCAGCGCGCAGATCGTCGGGACAGATAACGCGGCGAGCTTCGCCATGGTCGCCTGGAAGGCGTCGTCCGCCAATGCGCCGGCGCCCAGTTCCGTGAGGGACGCACCAGCGCAGAACGTCTTGTCGCCCGCGCCGGTAACGATGAGCACGCGCACCCCCGTATCCTGCGCCACCTGCTCCACGCACGCGCCCAGCGCATCCAGCTGTTCCCGGCCGAGGGAGTTGTGGCGCTCGGGGTGGTTCAGCGTCAGCCTGCCAATGCCATCGGACTGGCTGTATTGAATAGTGTCCGTCATTTTGCCGCCTCAGTGTCGGGCGCTAGTGTGTCATAGTCCACCCTATCCGGTCACGTTATGGACAGTGCATCGCGACTGCACGCATACTCATTCGCCGGAGGAACATTCCCATGCCCAAGCGATGCACCTGGTGCGGCGACGACCCGCTGTATATCAAGTACCACGACGATGAGTGGGGCGTACCCGTCAGGGACGACCCCACGCTGTTCGAATTCCTGCTGCTGGAAGGCGCGCAGGCGGGGCTCGCGTGGATCACCGTGCTGCGCAAGCGCGAGGGCTACCGCGCGCTGTTCGACGACTTCAATGCACAGAAGATCGCCCGTTATACCGACAAGAAGCTGGACAAGCTGCTGCAGGACCCGCGCATCATCCGCAACCGGCTCAAGGTGTACGGCGCCCGCAAGAACGCCCGCGCGTTTCTCGAGGTGCAGGAGGAGTTCGGTACCTTCTCGGACTACATCTGGGATTTTGTCGACGGCATCCCCATCCAGAATCGCTGGAAATCCATGGCCCGGGTGCCGGCTACCAGCACCGAGTCGGACAAGCTGAGCAAGGATATGAAGAAGCGCGGCTTCACCTTCGTCGGCTCGACCATCATGTACGCCCATATGCAGGCCACCGGCATGGTGAATGACCACACCATCGACTGCTACCGCCACGCGGAGTGCGCCGAGCTGGCCTGACCCACCACCGGGGCGCCGGACAATGATAGAATTGGCGGTTAACAACGGGATCCCCACTTGTCTACTGCCACCATCGACGAACCAGGTTCCGCGAGTCGTCACGTCTGGCGCCTTGCCTGGCCAAACATCATTTCCAACCTGCTGTTCACCACGGTCGGTTTCCTGCACATAAAAATCGTCGCCGAACTGGGCACCAGCTCGGTCGCGGCGGTCACCACCGGTCACCGGGTGTTCTTCCTGGTACAGGCGATCATGATGGGCGTCTCGGTCGCCGCCACCGCCATGATCGCCCGCGCCTGGGGCGCGAAGCAGGTCAAACAGGCCGAGATGGTCTCCTGGACGTCGATCACCCTGGCGGTTGGGCTGGCGGCCCTGCTCAGCATACCGGTGCTGCTCATCCCTCGGACTATCGCGAGTCTCTTCGGCCTCGACGAAGAGACGACGACGATGGCGGGCAGGTTCATCTTCTGGCTGGGCCTGTTCAACGTCTTCTCCGCCATCAGCATGATGCTCGGCACCGCCCTGCGCGCCATCGGCGACGTCATCACGCCCCTGTGGTACCTGCTGTTCAGCTCGGTCGTCAATGTGCTGTTGTCCTGGCTGGTGGCCTACGGTATCGGTCCGTTCCCGGCCATGGGCATCGAGGGCGTGGCGCTCGGTGGCAGCTTCGGCGCATCGGTGGTGACGCTGGTCTTCGCGACGGTGTGGTGGCGCGGCGGCTTCAGCCTCAAGCCGGTGAAGCGGCTGGCCATCGACTGGGGCAGCGTGCGGCAGCTGGTCAACATCGGCGCGCCGTCGGTCATCGAGCAGGGCGTGATCCAGCTGGCCTTCCTCGCCTTCTTCGCCATCGTCGCCCGCTACGGCACCGAGGCCTTCGCCGCCTATGGCATCGGCATCAGCCTGGTCGCCTTCTCCATCGTGATCGGCTTCGGCTTCGGCATCGCCACGGCCACCCTGGTCGGGCAGCACCTGGGGGCCGGCCAGCCGGACCAGGCGGTGACCGCGGTCTCGCGCTCCCTGCGCATGGCGCTGCTGGCGATGACCCTGCTGTCCATCCTGGTCGCCTGGTTCGCCGAGCCGCTGGCGCGCTTCATGATCGACGAGGAAGAGGTCGTCAAGCTCACCGTGGCGTTCATCTACATCATCGCCTTCGCACAGCCGATGATGGCCTTCGAATTCACCCTGGGCGGGGCGCTGCGCGGGGCCGGCGATACCCGCTCGCCCCTGCTCGCCACCTTCTGCGGCATCATCTTCGGGCGCCTGCTGACGGCACTGGTGTTCCTTTGGCTGGAGCTGTCGGTGTACTGGATCTTCGGCGTGATGCTGCTGGACTACGCCACCAA
Source organism: Halioglobus sp. (assembly GCA_033722815.1). Taxonomy (GTDB): domain Bacteria; phylum Pseudomonadota; class Gammaproteobacteria; order Pseudomonadales; family Halieaceae; genus Marimicrobium. The sequence continues at coordinate 7,087 of JAWVYG010000017.1, read as the reverse complement.
GGCGCTGATTCTCGTGCACAAGTACCGCCAGCGGCACTGGCTGGCGGTGAAAATCGACCTCGATTCGAGCGCCTGAGCCCGTTCTGGTAGACAGCGACAAAAAAAATACTTAAAGTTGGAAACGCCGAATCACTAGTAGGTTTCGGGCATGTCCGCCCGATTCGCCATTCCATGCCCGAAGACACTCGCAGCGACCGCGGGGCGCCCTCCTCGCCCTTCAACCGCACTGCACAGCACGATGCCAAGCGCGCCGCCATCCTGTCGCAGGCGGCCCGGCTGTTCAATTCCAAGGGTTCCCGGGCCACCACGCTGAAGGACATCGCCGAGAGCCTGGGGCTGACGAAGACCAGCCTGTACTACTACGTGAAAACCAAGGAGGAGCTGATCTACCAGTGCTACATGGCGACGCTGGACCACCATCACCAGCGGCTGGACGAGATCGAGCACAGCCACGCACAACCGGTGGCGCGCGCCACGGCGTTCTTCCGCCAGCACTTCGACGACTGGCGCGCGGCGCGCGAGGGCCACGCGCCGCACAACGCGGTGCTGCTCGAGATCGCGGCCCTGAAGGGCCCGCACCGGGAGGAAGTGGAGGCGCGCTATGTCGAGCTGTTCAAGCGGCTGCGGGACAACCTGCGCGAGGGTATCGAGCAGGGTTCCCTGCGCCCCTGCGATCCCACGTCCACCACCCTCGCCATCCTGGGCTCGCTGGATTGGACGTTCTCCTGGCTCAACACGATTCCCGCGGAGCGACTGGAGCAGGCGGTAGACGCCGCGCAGGACCTGGTGGCCAACGGGCTGTACGCCGGCCCCGGCTACTACGAGCCCGGCGACCTGGACGTGGTGGCACAGGCCAGCGCCCCCCTGCCCGGCTTCAACCGCGATGAACAGAACCGCCTGAAGCAGGAGGCGTTTTTCAGGACCGGCACGTGGTTCTTCAACAAGAAGGGTTTCAACGGCACCTCGCTGGACGAGATCGCCGAACACCTCAACGTGTCCAAGGGCGCCTTCTACTACCACATCCGCAACAAGGAAGACCTGTTGGTGAGCTGCTACGACCGCTCGCTGGACTACATGGAGCGCCTCTACGAGAAGGCCGCGGCCGCCGACGGCGACGGCCTGCACAAGGCGGAAATCGTCTGCCGCAACGCCTTCTTCATACAGAACAGCGAGGAAGGCCCGCTGATCCGCTACAACTCCATCACCGCGCTGCCCATGGAACGCCGCCTGAAGATCCTTGAGCGCACCGACCGCGCCAACCAGCGCTTCGGCGATTTCCTGCAACAGGGCATCGAGGACGGCAGCGTCAGGCCCGTGGATACCTACGTGGCACAACACCTCATCGCCGGGGCCATCAACGCGGCGATGGACATCAACCTGTGGCGCAGGGTCGATTCCATCGACGCCGCCGCCATCGACTACTTCGATGTCTTCTTCAACGGCCTGCTGCCGCGCCGGCAGGGCTGATACAAAACACAACCTGGAGTACCGACGTGACCAGCGACCTGGACAAACTGCTTGCCTACCTCGAGGTTGAGCGTATCGACAAGTACCTGTTTATCGGCAAGAGCCCGAAGCACCCGCCGCGCGTGTTCGGCGGCCAGGTACTGGCGCAGGCGCTGAACTCTGCCAGCAGGACCGTGGACGACGAACGCCTGGCGCACTCGATGCACGCCTACTTCCTGCGTCCGGGCAACCCCGCCAAGCAGATCGTGTACGAGGTGGACCCGATTCGCGACGGCAAGAGCTTCACCACGCGGCGCGTGGTGGCCAAGCAGGACGGCATCGCCATCTTCAACACGGCGATCTCGTTCCAGGTGCAGGAGCCGGGCCTGTCGCACCAGTCCACGGCACCCGAGGTGGCCGGCCCCGAGGGGCTCGAATCGGACCACGAGTACTGGACACGGCTCGCCGAGGAAAACCCGGGCCGGTTCAACGCGCCCACGATCAACCCGATCGAGCGCAAGCCGGTGAAGCGTCGGGATATCGTCAACCCGGATGTGCGCGAGCCGGAGGCCAACGTCTGGGTCAAGGGCCGCGGTGACCTGGGTGACGATGTCATCCGCCACCAGACCCTGCTCGCCTACATGTCCGACTTCGCTCTGCTGGGCACCGCGCTGTACCCCCACCCCTACTCCAGCTGGAACGAGGACATCCAGAGCGCGAGCCTGGACCACGCGCTGTGGTTCCATCGCCCGTTCCGCGCCGACGACTACCTGCTGTACTCCCTGGACAGCCCCAACGCCGAGGCCGCCCGCGGATTTTCACGCGGCAGTTTCTATACGCAGGACGGCGTGCTGGTGGCGTCCACGGCACAGGAGTCGTTGCTACGGGTGCGCGAGAAGGGCGCCTGACAGGGCCGCGGACGCGCGCCCTAGTTGACGACGGTTTCCAGCTCCCGCCCCAGCGCAGCGAGCTCAAGCGCGCCATCTTCCAGGCGCAGGTGGGTGATCGAGCCGTTGTCGGGCATGAAGCAGCAGGTCTCGGGCCTGTCCTGCACGCGCCCCACCACCGCATTGATGACCAGGAAATGGGTGAAGATCACCGCGGGGGTGTCGAGCGCCAGCAGCGTTTGAAAGGCGCTGTCGCGCCAGGCATGCAGTGACTCGGGCTGCTCCTCCCAGCGCTGTCGCATGAAGCCGCGTAACCAGGTCTGCCGTTCCGGCAGCGGCACCGGTGCGGGAATCTCCCGGAACACGTCGCTGATCGCAACCTCCGCGCCGAGCTCACGCCCCAGCGGCGCGGCGGTCTCGCGGGCCCGCGCCAGCGGGCTGCTGAATAACCGCGTGTGCGGCGCCAGCTGCGGCAACAGCGCCTGCGCCACGTCCTGCGCCTGGCGCTGGCCCAGCTCACTGAGGCCGGGGTCGGCAGACTGCCCCCAGCTCGCCGCCGCCTCGCCGTGCCTGACCAGGTAAACATCCATCGCGAAGCGCTCAGTGGCCACCGTGCAGCTCGGGGTCGCGCTTGAAGCGCAACTCGCGGCGGTAGGGGAAGAAATCCTCCACGTGACCGCTCTGTATCTGCTCCTGCAGGCCGCGCCAGAACGATACTTCGTAGATATCGCTGTGCAGCTGGTCGAATACCTCGCGCGCTTTGTGGTTGCCGGAGAAGAACAGGCGGAACTCCTCGGGGAAAATGTCGTTGGGGCCCACGGTATACCAGGGCTTGCTGGCCATCTCCTCGGCCTCCGAGCGTGGCTCGGGAATCTTGCGGAATTTGCAGTCCAGAAGCGGCACGATCTCGTCGTAGTCGTAGAACACCACGCGGCCGTGGCGTGTGACGCCGAAATTCTTCAGCAGCATGTCACCAGGGAAGATGTTGGCCGCGGCCAGCTGCTTGATGGCGTTGCCGTACTCGTCCATCACGTCCCACAGCTGCTCCTCGGTAGCCGTGCGCAGGTACAGGTTCAGCGGCGTCATGCGCCGCTCCACGTAAACGTGCTTGATCACCAGCACCTTGCCGTGCTCCTCGATCACCGACGGCGCCACCTCACGCAGCTCCTCCAGCACCTCGTCGGAAAAACGCTCGCGGGAAAATGCGAGGTTGGTGAACTCCTGCGTGTCCGCCATGCGCCCGGCGCGGTCCCAGCGTTTCACCAGGGAGTACTTCTCCTTCACCTGCTCGCGCGTCATCTCCTTCGGCGGTGTGAAGCGGTCTTTGATGATCTTGAACACGAACTCGTAGGAATCCATGGTGAACACCGACATCACCATGCCCTTGATGCCCGGCGCGATCATGAACTTGTCGGTGGTGTTCTCCATGTGCCGGTGCGCCTGGCGGTAGTAGTAGGTCTTGCCGTGCTTGTTGTAGCCCATGGCGCTGTAGATTTCCGAGATGGGCTTGACCGGCATCAGCTGCTTGAGGAACAACACGTACTGCGAGGGGATGCTCACGTCCACCTGGAAGTAAGAGCGTGTGAAGCTGAACAGCACACTGACCTTGTCGGAATCGAACAGTATCGTGTCCACAAACACCGCGCCGGCCTCGTTGTGCAGGATGGGCAGCACGAAGGGCATGCTGTTGTCACCGGACATGATGCGGCCCACCACGTAGGCGCCCTTGTTGCGGAAGAAGTGGTGCTCGAGTATGTGCAGCTCCACGTCGCCCCCACTCATGTCGAAGCGCGGCACCAGGTAGTTGTCGATGGCGCGGCAGATATTGCCCACGTCGCGCGCGCGGTCTTCGTAGGGAATCGAGAAGGCGTAATCGCCGAGCACCTTGTCCCACAGCTCCTGCCAGGAGTCCTCCAGCCGGTAGGTGCGATAGACGCTGCTGACATCCGGGTGCGGCATGTCGCCGTGGGGGGAGAAGATGAACGCGTACTCGTTGCGAATCCTGCGGTGCTTGAACACCGCGCAGTACATCGAGTTGTAGAAGGTCTCCGCGATCTCGAAGTTGTTGTGGCCCTCGACCAGTCGCGCGTAGCACTCCCTCGCGGTGCGCCAGAAGTCCAGGTCGTGCAGGGCTTCGCCGGCGATCATCTCAACGTATTCCAGCACCTTGGCGTTCTTCGCCTTGCGCAGGTCGATGCGCTCGTTCGCCGCGGCGCGGATGCCGTGCCAGTCGGCTTTCTCGAAACGCGCGGGCGCCGCCAGCGTGATGTTCTGGAACTCGCAGAAGAAGGATTCGAAGCCGTTGAAAATCGCGCGCGCGAAACGCTCGGCGGTATCCGCCCGGACATCTCGACTCTGTGCTGTCTCCGGCGCTGTCATCAAACCTGCCAAGAAGGTGGGAAGTGGTGTGGGCGCAGGCGCCCCGCACCACAGTTTACTGCATTGGCTACAGCATTTCCTTGGCGAACAGCTCCATGATCGCCGGGTCGCCGACGCCCAGCAGCATCGAGCCCACCTCGCCGCGCTTGCCCGCTTCCTTCCACGCGCCGAGGCGCTCGCGGATGCGGTCGTGGGGGCCCACCAGCGCCACCTCATCGAGCAGCTGGTTGGGCACCAGCGCCATCGCCTCTTCCTTCTTGCCGGAGAGGTACAGGTCCTGGATGTCCTTGGCGACATCGCCGTAGCCGAGGCGGGTGGCGTAGTCGTTGTAGAAGTTCTTGTCGCGCGCGCCCATGCCACCGATGTACAGCGCCAGCCACGGGCGCAGGGAATCGAAGGCGGCGTCGAGGTCGTCGTTGGCCGCGACGGTGACGAAGGGCGCGATGTCGAAGTCGTCCAGGCCCTTGCCGCCGCCGGCCTTGGCAAAGCCCTCCTCGATCGACTTGCCCAGCACGTCGTAGCGGTCCGGGTTCATCCACACCGGGAACACGCCGTCGGCCACTTCACCGGCGCAGCGCAGGCCGGCGGGCGTGATGGACGCGGTGTAGATCGGGATGTCGTTACACGCCTCGAGAATGGACTTCAGCGGCTTGCCCAGGCCGGTCGTGCCGTCGCCCTGGTTGGGCATCTGGTAGATCTCGCCGTCGAACTCCACCGGGCCTTCCCGCGCCATGATCTTGCGCATGATCTGGATGTACTCCTTGGTGCGCGTCACGGGCTTGCCGTAGGGCACACCGTGCCAGCCCTCGACCACCTGCGGGCCGGAGGCGCCGAGGCCGACGATGAAGCGGCCGCCGGACAGCTGGTGCAGGGACATGGCCGTCATCGCGCACATCGCGGGCGTGCGCGCGGGCATCTGCATGATGGCGGTGCCGACCTTGATCTTCTCGGTCTGGGCGAGGATCCAGGAGGCGGAGGTCACCGCGTCGTTGCCGTAGGCCTCGGCGGTCCACACCGAGTCGAAGCCCATGGACTCAGCCTGCCTGATCAGGTCGATGGGTATCTGGATGGTTTTGCCGGAATAGCCCAGCAGAAAGCCCAGTTTCATAGAGATTCTCCCTTAGCGAGTGACCCGGGGCCCGGGTTCAGGATGTGGTCGGTCAGTTATAGCTCAAAATCCCCGGCCGCGGCTTTGTTTGCGCCCTCCCGGGACTTGAACCTGGAGTATGTTTTTTCTCAAGCGGGAATGAACCTTAGCGAGATCGCGGCGCCAGCACAAGGCTGGCGAGACACACAAATCTTGACCCTGGAGGACAGGCCGGGCGGCTCTTTGTGAGCGTCAATACAGAAGGCTGTAGAGCTTGCGCTGGTACTCAGCCGCCAGCGGGTCGCCCTTGCCCAGCGCGGCGATGGTGTCGAGCAGCAGGCGCTTGGTGGCGCCGTCGCCGTGCTCGCGGTCCCGCGACAGGATGGCGATGAACTCCTCCATGGCCTCGCGAAACTGGCCGTTGTTGCTGTACTGCACCCCCAGTTGGTGGCGCACATCGAGGTCGTCGGGGTTTTCCGCCAGTTTCGCTTCCAGCGCGGTAATCTCGGGGGACCTGGCCGCCTCTCGCTTCAGCTCCAGCTGCGCCCGTACCTGCTCATAGGCGGCGTCCTGGTCCGCCATGCGCACGGCGTCCAGCACCGCCTCGGCCTCGTCCAGGCGCAGCGCCTCGACCAGCGCGGTAGCGTAAGCCATGGCGATGTCGTGGCGCCGGTTGGATTCCTCCCAGGCCTGGCGCAGGGGCGCCACGGCTTCGCGCGCCTCGCCGCGCTGCAGGGCTTCCAGGCCCTGCTGCAGCAGCCCGTCCCAGGGCTTGGGCAGGTACTTCTCCAGCATCTCGCGCACCTGCGGCTCGGGCTGGGCGCCGACGAAGCCGTCCACCGGCTGGCCGCCCTGCACCACCATCACCGTGGGCAGGCTGCGCACGCCAAACTGCTGCGCGATCATGCCCTGCTCGTCGGCGTTGACCTTGGCGAGCAGGAAGGCGCCGTCGTACTCCACGGCGATTTTCTCCAGCATGGGCATGAGCACCTTGCAGGGCTCGCACCAGTCCGCCCAGAAATCCACCACCACGGGGCGCTTGTGGGACTCCTCGATGAGCAACGCGGCGGCGTTGGTCTCGTCGATGTTTACGATATGTTCGCTCATAGTTTCGCTGTCAGCTTCCGCTTCGCTCTCGCTCAAAAAATGAAAAAAAGGGGTCAGACCCCAATTTTTTCCACTCGCTGTTGCTTTGCCGAGGGACACACCCCCATTCATCAATATCGGGAAATATTGGGGTCAGACCCCAATTTCTTCCAATATTGGGGTCAGACCCCAATTTCTTGTT
>JAWVYG010000016.1:0-12720 GCA_033722815.1 Halioglobus sp. | reverse complement strand
CGCATCCACCCCGATGACGCCGCGCGTCTCCAACTGCAGGACAGGGGACAGGCGCGCGTCATCTCCGCGGTGGCTGAGCGTGTATTCGAGGTGGAAGTCAGCGACGACGTCATGCCGGGCGTGGTGAGCATTCCCCACGGCTTCGGCCATGTCTATCCGGATTCGCAGCAGGGCCTCGCTACCAGCGTACACCCGGGTCGCAGCTGCAACGACCTGATCGACGAGTCCCTGGATGTGGCGTCCAGTACCTGTGTCGTCAACGGTGTCCCGGTGACGCTGCAGCCGGTGTAGTTCGGCTATATCCCGAAGCGTTTCTGTACGTGGCGCCTGCGCGCGGCGATCTGCTGGCGTCGCTGCTCGGCGCCGATTCGTGGTTCATCGGGCGGCAGGTGCTGCGCGAGCTCTCCCAGTTTGACGAGGGTGGCATATGGGTGCCGTTCCTCGGCCATTCCTGCGCCGGGCAGCCCGTCGTAGCGCATCATGATCACGCCGCGGTGAAAGCCCTCCGTGTCCAGCCAGTTGGCGACGCCCGGGTCCCTTGATGAGACGACGAAGTACAGCGCACCATCGGAGCTGACCGCTGCCTGGTCGGCGGTGAGACTGGACTGCCGGTTGGCGTAATCCAGAGACTCCCACCAGTGGTGGCCCAGCTGGATGCCATGGTACTGCGCAGCGGTGGGCCAGGCCTTGATAAGCAGCGCCTCGTCAGCGGCAAGTTCGAAATGTCCCCCCACCATCAGACGGCCGCTGAGGCCGCCGGTCGCTCCCGTATCGCGCGGCGCCGTCAGTGTGTTGGCCGGCAGCAGCGCGTCGAAGCGGGTGCGACTGTACTCTGGCCAGCGGCGCACGTTGAGTGCCAGCAGGTCGGTTGCCTGCAGCAGGCGAGCCGCCATGATGTCGCTGTTCAGCACGGGATACAGCGGGCGCCCGGCGTCTATGCGGTCGATGTGCAGGTCACCGGGCGTTTCATTGCCCCAGTCCGAGTGAATCTGGCGCACCAGCAGTCGCCGTGCGGCGGCGTCCAGTGGCAGCCAGTTGCCCTCGCGCGCCGGGCCGCCGATGAATACCTCGAACGTGCCGTCGGGGTCCACCTGCAGCTGTTCGGTGTTCAGCGTGGCCAGTGACTGCGACAGGGCGTCCTGTTCGTAGACGGAAAAGTCCAGTCGCCTGCTGCTGCCGCGCGTACCCCAGACACGGTAGGTGCCCTGCGCATTGATCAACGTGCTCAGGTAGCGCTGGTCCGAATTGTCCATACCCGTCTTCGAGAACGGGCCGATCTCGTAGAAGTAGGGAAAGTCGGGATCCACGAGTATGCCCTCGGAGAGGACATTTATCATGACGCGAGCGATGTGGCGGTACGCCTCGGCCTGTTCCGTGTCGGTGCCATACCACTGGTGGCCCTGCACGAAGGTGCCCGCATCCCGCAGGCTGTTGGCAAAGGCCGTGAACGCGCTCTCGAGGTCCTTATGCGCTTCTACCCGGGGCACCGGCGCGGGCCGTAACTGCAATCCGAACATGGCGATGGCGCCGAGCACGGCGCCCACGATAATGAGACTGACGTTCCTGAACATGGCCTGGCGCTTCCGATAGCGAGGTTTACGCCACGGTATATACCACAGACCGTTGCAAAGATATGGCGCTAGCGCCGCCCCGTTGCGCGGCGCGGGGCGAGCGTGCCGCCATTGCTACCTGCCCAACATGGACCGAGCAACCAGCTCGCGCATGATCTCGGAGGTGCCGCCGTAGATGCGCTGGATGCGCGCGTCGGTGTAGTACCGCGAGATGGGATACTCGATGGTGTAGCCATACCCGCCGAACAGCTGCAGGCAGTCGTCCACGGTGCTGCACTGCATCTCGGTCGAGGCGTACTTGAGCATCGCGGCGTCTTCTGCCGTCAGCGCCTTCTCCTCGTACTGCGCTGCGCACTGGTCGAGGAAGGCTCGGTTCAGGGCGATCTCGGTCTTCACCTCCGCCAGCGTAAAGCGCGTGTTCTGGAAAGAGGCCACGGTCTGGCCGAAGGCCTTGCGTTCCATGACGTAGTTCACGGTCAGCTCCAGTGCGCCCTCGGCGGCGGCAACCGCCTGCGCCGCGATACCGAGGCGCTCGCGCGGCAGTTCCTCCATCATGATGATGAAGCCCTTGTTGAGTTCCCCCAGCAGTGCGTTGGCCGGCAGGCGCACGTCCTGGAAGAAGAGTTCGGCCGTGTCGGAGGTGTGCTGTCCCATCTTCTCGATCTTCTTGCCGCGTTCGAAGCCGGGCAGGGAGGCGTCGACCAGAAACAGCGAGGTACCCTTGGCGCCCTTGCCGGGGTCGGTGATGGCGGCGACGATAACGAGGTCGGCCAGCATGCCGTTGGTGATGAAAATCTTGGAGCCGTTCAGTACCCACTCGTCGCCGTCCTGCACCGCGTTCGTGCGGATGCCCTGCACGTCGGAGCCGGCACCGGGCTCGGTCATGGCCAGCGCGCCGAGTACCTCACCGGAAACCATTTTCGGCAGCCAGTGGTTCTTCTGCTCCTCGGTGCCAAAGTGATTGATATAGGGCGCGACGATATTGCTGTGTATGCCGTAGCCGGATGCGATACCACCGAAACCCATGCGCGACATTTCCTCGATGATGGCAAACGTCACCTGGGGGGATGCGCCGGCTGCGCCGTACTCCTCGGGCATGTCCGGGCAGAGCAGGCCGGCTGCGCCGAGCGTATTCCACAGTTCCCGGGGCACGGCGTGCTCCTCCTCCCACTGCTCGATGTGGGGGGAAATCTCCTGCTCCAGCGCGCGGCGCGCCATGTCCCTGAACAGGGTCAGCTCTTCGTTGTCCATCGTGTCCGGTCTCCACATTGTTCGCTTCAGGCGGCAGATTCTGCGGCATTGCAGCGCCTTTCACAACTCGTGCACAGGTTTAAATCCCGAAGATAATCGGGGCGAATATTGGGTGCTGGCCAGTGCTGCTGACAGTGCTACACTTAGCCTCCGAATTTGCAACCCAACCACGATGCACCTGGAGACACGGCATGCGCGAATACAAGCAGTTCTACATTAACGGCGAGTGGGTCGACCCGACAACGCCAAATGATTTCGATGTGATCAACCCGGCCAACGAGGAAGTCTGCGCGCATATTTCGCTCGGCTCGGAAGCCGACGTCGACAAGGCCGTCGCCGCTGCCAAGGCAGCTTTTGCCAGCTTCAGCCGCACCACCCGCGCCGAACGGGTGGAACTGCTGGAGAACTGCGTCGAGGTGTACAAGAAGCGCTACGCCGATATGGCCGAGGCAATCCGCGAGGAGATGGGCGCGCCCGTCGGCCTGGCCAATGCCGCCCAGGCCTACTGCGGCCAGGGCCACCTGGAAGAGGCGGCCCGGGTATTGAAGGACTACGCGTTTGAAGAGGACCTGGGCAACGGCCACCGGCTGTTCAAGGAGCCCATCGGCGTGTGTGGGCTGATCACGCCCTGGAACTGGCCTGTGAACCAGATCTCCTGCAAGGTTGCGCCGGCGCTGGCGGTCGGCTGCACGATGGTGCTCAAGCCCAGTGAAGTGGCGCCGCTGTCCGGCTACATCTTCGCCCAGATAATGGACGAGGCGGGCGTGCCGGCCGGCGTGTTCAACATGGTCAACGGCGATGGCGCGACAGTCGGCACCGCGCTCTCGAAGCACCCCGACGTGGACATGATGTCCTTCACCGGCTCTACCCGCGCCGGCTCGCTGGTCGCACAGAACGCGGCGCCGACTGTGAAGCGCGTGACCCAGGAACTGGGCGGCAAGTCGCCCAACATCGTGCTGGACGATGCGGATCTCGAGGCGGCGGTGACCCGCGGCGTCATGCACATGTACCAGAATACCGGGCAGTCCTGTAACGCGCCCTCGCGCATGCTGGTGCCCGCGGACAAGCTGGAACAGGCCGAGGCGATCGCCGCTGCGGTAACGGAGAATGTCGTCGTGGGCGATCCCGCCGAGGAGAGCACCACCATGGGCCCGGTCGTGTCCGAGGTGCAGTTCAACAAGATCCAGGGCCTGATCGAGAAGGGTATCGAGGAGGGCGCCAAGGTCGTCACCGGTGGTCCCGGGCGTCCGGAGGGTTTCGACAAGGGCTACTTCATTCGCCCCACCGTATTCTCCCGGGCCAACAACGACATGACGATTGCGCGCGAGGAGATCTTCGGCCCCGTCCTGACCATGATCCCCTACGAGAGCGAGGAAGAGGCGATCGAGATCGCCAATGACACCGAGTATGGGTTGGCCGGCTACGTGCAGAGCGAGAACGTCGAGCACGCCCGTGACGTGGCGTCGAAGATTCGCGCCGGCAACGTCGCCATCAATGGCGCCGGCGCCGGGTTCAATGTGCCCTTTGGCGGCTACAAGCAGTCCGGCAACGGCCGCGAGTGGGGCAGTCATGGCTTCACCGACTTCCTGGAGATCAAGGCGGTAGGCGGTTACGAGTAGGCCGCCGCGTGGCGAAGTACGTCCTGGCCATCGATCAGGGTACGACGGGCAGCACCGTCGCCCTGATGGATGCCCGCGGCAAGCTGCGGGCCAGCGTCAACCACGAGTTTCCGCAACTCTACCCCCGCCCGGGCTGGGTCGAACATCGGCCCGCGGATATCTGGGCGTCCGTGCAGAAGGGCATCCGGGGCATATTCCGCAAGGGCATTTGCAAGCCCACCGATATCGCTGCGATCGGCATCACTAACCAGCGCGAGACCGCGCTGCTGTGGGACCGCAGGTCCGGCGAGGCATTGAACAACGCCATTGTCTGGCAGTGTCGCCGCACGACTGACTTCTGCGAGGCGCTGCGCGCGGCGGGTCACGAAAAAGCGGTGAAGCGCAAGTCCGGCCTGGTGCTGGATCCCTACTTCTCCGGCAGCAAGTACCGCTGGCTGCTCAATCACACGCCGGGTATCCGCGCGAAATTGAAAGCCGGCCGTGTCGCCGGTGGCACCATCGACAGTTATCTCATCTGGCAGCTCAGTGGCGGGCAGGTGCACGCCACCGACGTTTCCAATGCGTCCAGGACCTCCCTGATGAGCCTGCGCAGCAGGCGCTGGGACAACAGCCTGCTCGAGTTGTTCGAGGTGCCGCGGGACATCCTGCCGCAGATCGTGCCCTCCAGCGCTGTCATCGCCCATACCCATGGCGTACCGGGTCTTCCGGACGGCATTCCCGTCGCCGGGGTTGCCGGTGACCAGCAGTCGGCGCTGTTCGGCCAGGCCTGCTTCGGTGTCGGGGATGCCAAGTGCACCTTCGGTACCGGGTCTTTCATCCTCATGAATACCGGCGCCAAGGTGCTGCAGTCGAAAGCCGGCCTGCTTACCACGGTCGCCTGGCAGCTCGGTGACAAGGGCCGCCCCGTCTACGCGCTGGAAGGTGGCGCTTTCATCTGCGGCGCGGCGGTGCAATGGTTGCGCGATGGCCTGAAGTTCTTCCGCCGCGCCGAGGAAATCGAGGCGCTGGCGCTGTCGGTCGAGGATCACGGCGGTGTGGAGTTCGTTCCCGCGCTGACCGGACTGGGAGCGCCGCACTGGGCTCCGGACGCCCGTGGCACCTTCACCGGCCTGACACGTGGCGCGGAGCGCGGTCACATGGCGCGGGCCACGCTGGACGCCATGGCGTTGCAGAATGCCGACATATTGCGCGCGATGGAGGCCGACCTCGGCAAGCGCATGAAGCCGCTGCGCGTAGACGGCGGCGCTGCTGCCAACAACCTGCTGATGCAGATCCAGGCCGATGTGCTGGGTCGTAAACTGATTCGCCCGCAGGTGATCGAGACCACGGTCGCCGGCGCCTGTTACCTCGCCGGCATGGGGGTAGGGTTGTGGGACAGTCCCGCCGCGGTGAAAGAGATCTGGCGCGCGCAGCGCGAGTTCGGCGTCGGGATGAGCGCCGCGGCACGGGCGAAGCGTGTTGCGTCGTGGAACGACGCACTGCGGCGCACCCTGTTGTAACTGCCAGTCGGATCCCATGGCCGAGGTCGTTCCCTTCCGCAAGCCGTCCCTGAAAGAGAAGCACAGGGGCAAGACCCTGTGCCGTCACGGGCACCACAAGTGGCAGGTGGACAAGGCCAGGCAATTCGATGTGCGGCAGGGCAGGCTGGTCACGGTCTACGTATGCAGCCGCTGCGGCGAGAAGAAGGTGAAGGCCCACTAGCATGCGCACTGCCGCCGCGGGTCGGGTGCGGTGACGTCTCGCGAGCAGACCCCGCGCCGCGCGCCGGCGTGGTTCCAGTGGTCGATATTCCCCCTGGTCATCGGTGCCTCGCTACTGGTCACCAGGCAACTCATCGACGGCGGTGCGGCGCCGGAGGTGGCCGTGCTCTGGTCCCAGGGCGGCGCCGTTATCGTCATCCTCCTCGCAGAGCGCCTGTTCCCCTACCACCGGAGCTGGCTGCACTCACACAATGATATCCGGGTGGACGCCACCCACACCCTCGGCGCCGGGCTGGTCACCGCCCTGGTCAACCCCGTGGCGGTGGCCGGAGGTGTGCTGCTGGGAGGATGGCTCGCCACTAACCTGGAAGGCGGCCCCTGGCCCGACCGCTGGCCGCTGCTGCTGCAGGTGTTCGCCGCGCTGCTGCTGGGTGAACTGCCCGGTTACTGGGTGCATCGCTGGCAGCATCACTGGGACCTGCTGTGGCGATTCCACAGCGTGCACCACAGCGCGCCGCGCCTGTACTGGCTGAACGCCGGACGTTTCCATCCCGTCGACATCCTGATGACCTATGTGCCCACCTACGTGCTGCTCGGTGCGCTTGGCTGCAGCGCCGAAGTCCTGGCCTACTTCGGCATGATCACTGCCACCCACGGGCTCTTCCAGCACAGCAATATCCAGCTGCGACTGGGGCCGCTGAACTGGATTTTCAGCATGGCGGAATTGCACCGCTGGCACCACTCGCGCACGCTGGAGGAGGCCAATACCAATTTCGGCCAGACCCTCAGTGTCTGGGACTGGATTTTCGGCACGCGCTACCTCCCGGCCGACCTGCAGCCGCCGCGGGACATCGGCATCCATGACCTCCCGGACTTTCCCATGACGTGGTGGGCGCAGATCGCGGCGCCTTTTCGCTGGCGTCGGGTAAAGCGCGAGAGTGCGGGCAGTTGAACTGCGTCGTATTTCAATCGAACCGGCCAGTGGGTAAGCTGCCTCCTCTCAAACCAATGTCGGAATGCCGTTATGAACGAAACCATCAAGACCGCGGGTAACCTGCAGGGCTACGCTGTACTGGTAACCGGCGGGGGCACCGGCATCGGCGCCGGCTGTGCCGCAGCGCTTGTCGCCGACGGCGCCGCCGTGACGATCTGCGGCAGGCGCGAGGACGTGCTGGCCGAGGCCGCGCAGAACATCTCCACGGCGGCCGGGTTTGGCGGCAGCGTGCAGGTCGTCACCGGTGATGTCACCAGCGAGGAGGATGTCCAGGCGATCGTGGCGAAAAGCCTGGAGCCCACCGGTTCGCTCAACGGCTGTATCGCCAATGCGGGCGGCGGCGGCATGTTGAGCGGGTACGAGAATATGGATACGCAGGAGTTTATCCGTGTGATGAACCTGAACGTACTGGGGACGATGCTGTGCGTGAAGTACACGCTGCCGCACATGATCGAGGCCGGCGGCGGTTCGTTTATCGGCATGTCTTCCCTGGCCGGTCACATCACCCACCCCTGGTTCGGCGCCTACCCGGTGAGCAAGGCGGGCATCGAGGCGATGATGCGCAATGCCGCCGATGAGAACGGCGCGCACAAGGTACGCTTCAACGCCATCCGCCCGGGTTTCGTCGCCACTGAGATGATGGAGATGATCCCGCGGGACGGGGAGATCTACGAGTCCTACATCGCCAATACACCCATGGGCGATGTGGGCTACCCGGAGGATATCGGCTACCTGGCGCGCTTCCTGATCGGGCCCGAGTCGCGCTGGATTACCGGGCAGTGCATCAACGTCGACGGCGGACACTCGCTGCGGCGCGGCCCGGATTTTTCCTCGTTCAAGGCCTGATCCCGGGCGGGCGCAGCATACTGTTGACCAGGTCACAGTCCGGCGCTTCATCGGGCGCTAATGCGAAAGCGGCTGTGGTATGACGCGCGCCATTTCCTATAATGTCAGCCAGTTGAACAAGAAGGGCTACACCATCATGGCGAAGATACGCGTGGCGATACTGCTGGTTCTGGGTTTGCTGATCGGCGGGTGCTCGGCACTGGACCCGTTTGACGATGCCTTTTACGAGCGCGCCTCGGAGGGCGTCCTGCCCAGTGACGATCCGCTGGTGCTGGCGGCATTCGTGCGTGAACTCAACGCGCAGGGAATCGCTTTCAAGCGCAATTACGAGGGGCGCTTTTTCGCGATTGACGTGTCTGAGACGGGCGAGTTGGAGTCTGTCGCGAAAGACATGACAGGCATGACCATCGAGCGCAGGAAAATCCCGGCCGGTGAGAACTGCGCCGTGCTCAGCCTGCAAAGTCATTTGCACCGTTCCGGCGCGCTGTTCGCGCGTGTCCAGGAGGATGACGGTCCCTACCTGCATATCGCGGCGACCGATTACGAGAGCGCCGAGGTGGACGCGCGGCTGGCGGAATTCACCCAGGCCTGTCAGGGCGCGGAGTAATCCGCGTTCCGGGTGTCATTCCGGGAGCGCGACAACGCCCGGTGCGGGTCGTGGGCTGAGCAGGGCCCCCGGCCGTTGTGCGCCTCGCCCTGTTCGGTAACGCCCAAGGCAGCTGCCGCGTCAGTGTGCCGCCTACCTGTAAGGACCGAAGCGCAGGCAGATGAACACCTGGATTAAACGGGCCGCGTGGGTCACGCTGGGAGCGGTGCTGGTGATCCTTGTCAGCAATTCCGTGCGCGACGCGAACCTGCCCAGGTACGACTACAGCGCTACCACCTGGGAAGACTCGATATTCAGGCCCGCGTATGACCGGCAACGCTGGAACGTCCTGTTCGATCAGCACAGCCACACACTCTACAGCGACGGGGTGCTGACGCCGGAGCAGAATATCCGCTGGCACATCGCCATGGGATTCAACGCGATGGTGATCTCCGATCACAACACGTTTGCCGGTCTCGATGAGGCGGTCAGCATCGTGCGGGAGCGCTATGCGGACCAGATTGTCCTCATCCCGGGGCTCGAGTGGACCACGGACCGCGTGCACATGAACTTCCTTTTTCCGCCGCGGTATGGCGAGGCGGAACTCTCCGCGGCCATGGACACGCCCTCATCGCAGCCGACCGATGATGAGATACGCGCGGCGATCGAGGCGGCGCAGGCATTGGGGGCGCTGGTCACGGTAAACCATATACCGTGGACCAACGAATCCTGGCCCGGCGCGCAGCCTGGCCGGGAGCAGTTCCTGCAGTGGGGCGTGGACTTTTTCGAGGTGATCAATGACAGGCGCTGGGACGGCCTGAGCGATACCTTTATCGATGGCACGCCCATCCGGCCGATCAGCGGTACCGACATGCACGTGCCGGGACCGGCCTTTGGCTGGACGCTGCTGCGGGCTGAGGAGTTTTCGGCGGCGTCGGTTTTCGCCAGCCTGGTGTCGGGGCAGACGCAGCTGATTTACCTGCCCGAGGGGGCGCCATACCCCTTCGATGCGCAGGCCAGGCCGAACCCGTGGTATGTTGCGCTGCGGCCGCTGATAGCGATCGGCGACTATTTCACCGAGCTGACGTGGCCCCGAATTCGGGTGGTGGAACTGTTGGTGCTGCTGGGCTGGGTATACCTTGTGGCTTTCGCCTGCTGGGGTATCGCAGACCTCGCCCGCAAGCGGGGCGATTGAGCCCGGGGCCGGCAGTAATGGTGTCGGGCCGGAAACTAGCCGGCCGCGGCACCCGATTGAGTGTTTGCGGGAACAGCGCCGTAGCGCTGGCGCTCTACCCAAACGATCTTGAACCGCGCGTCACCATAGAACTCCAGGGTCTCCAGCTCAGCGCGATAGACCGAGCTGAAACACTTCTGCGAGGCCTGCACCTCTTCTCCCTGCTGGTTGATGCCCTTGATCACGAATCGGGGTTTGAACATTTCGCGTGCTCCTGAGAGGGTCTAACACGGTTACGCCGCGACGGCGTCGGCAGATCAGGCCGGTGCGTGACAAAACAGGGACACGACACATCCGCGGCGAGAGGCTTTCAGCGCAGGGGTGATGGCGCGCGGGTTGGCGGCGCGTGGGCCGCCGTTGTCAGCGCCGGGTGGACAGACCGTACTTCCGGACCAGACCGCGCATCTGGTCATAGCTGAGCCCGAGCGCTTCGGCGGTGCGGCGTTGATTCTGGGCGTTGTCGCGCAGCGCCTCGCGCAACATCTGTATCTCCAGCTCGGCCACCCGCGCCTGGAAATCCAGTGGGGCCTTCCCACCCGTTTCCGTGGTGTCGCCTGGCGTGGTCGCCGGGGCCTGCTGTGCGTCGGCGAACGGCGATTCGAAGGGATCTATCACCACGTCATTTACGGGGCTGCCGGCATCACTCCAGCGGTGCAGTGAGCGCTCGACAGTATTTTTCAGTTCCCGCACGTTCCCCGGCCAGTCGTGGGCCTCCAGTTGTTGCAGTGCCCGTGGCCCGAAGCCGGGAAACATCTCCCAGCCCAGCTCGGCGCTCATGCTGATGGCAAAGTGCTCCGCCAGTTCGGCGATATCGCCGCTGCGCTGTCGCAGTGGCGGCAGGTGAACGACGTCGAAGCTGAGGCGATCCAGCAGGTCGGCGCGGAATTCACCGCGCTGAGCCAGTGCCGGCAGGTCTGCATGGGTGGCCGCCACCACGCGCACATCCACGCGCAGGGTTTCCTGGCCGCCCAGACGCTCGAATTCACCGTACTCCACGAGGCGCAGCAGTTTTTCCTGCAGCCGCAGCGACATGGTGCCGAGCTCATCGAGGAAGAGGGTGCCGCCGTCGGCGCGTTCGAAGCGGCCGCGGTGCGTTCGCGATGCCCCGGTGAAGGCGCCGGGTTCATGGCCGAACAGCTCCGATTCGAGCAGGCTGTCGGCGATGGCGGCACAGTTTACTTTCAACAGGGGCGCTTCCCAGCGGCTGGAGAGGTAGTGCAGGCGCTGGGCGGCCAGTTCCTTGCCGGTACCCCGCTCCCCCAGGACAAGGATGGGACGGTTGATGGACGCCAGGCTGGACACGTGTTCCAGCGCTCTCGCGAGGGCGGGGGAGTTACCGATCATGCTTTCTTGTGCTCTCATAAGGCTAAAAATACCACATATTGAGGTCATAAATACCAATTAATGGGTAAATAAAGCCTTATTGGAAGCGAATTGATAGGGGCAATTCGCGCCGATCTTTCAAAAATACTCGCAGATACAGATAGATACGAATCCTGGCACGAATTCTGTATTAGAAGGTGGTGCAGGCAGATGCCGCACAGTCATTGTTCCCGCCACCTGGCGGGACGAGAACAGGGAGAAAAACAATGAATGGCCTGGAAGAACGCAAACTGGTGTACACGGCCCTGTTGATCGCCTGCGGCGCTATTGCGCTGGGGGCGGGACCCGTAGCCGGTTTATGGAGCTTCTTTCAGGTGGCGGTAATGATCGAACTGGCCTGCTGGCTGGGCGCCCACAGGGGCGCGCATTCCAGAAGGCACTGGTTGTAACAGGAGATACGACAGATGGGCATATTTTCACGCATGGCCGACATCATCAATTCCAACATCAACTCGATGCTGGACCAGGCCGAAGACCCGGAAAAGATGGTGCGCCTCATCATCCAGGAGATGGAAGACACGCTGGTCGAGGTGCGCAGTTCCTCGGCCCGGGTGATCGCCGATCGCAAGGCGGCCAGCCGCCGCCTCGAGCAGGTGCGCGAGGAGGCAGACGCCTGGGAGGCCAAGGCCCGCCTGGCCATCGCCAAGGGCCGGGAGGACCTGGCGCGCGCCGCGCTGCAGGAGAAACGCGCGATCGAGGAGGAGGTCGCCGTAGTGGAAGAAGAGCTGGCGGCCACCGACGAGCACATCGCCCAGCTCAACGACGAGGTTGCCAAGTTGCAGCAGAAGCTGGACGATGCGCGCGCCAAGCAAAAGGCGCTGCTCATGCGCGGCACCACGGTGCAGTCGCGCATCAAGGTCAAGCGCCAGATACAGCGCGAGGCGCTGGACAATGCGTTCCATCGCTTCGAGCACTTCGAGCGGCGCATGGATACGCTGGAGAGCCAGCTGGAGGCCATGGACGTGGGGCGCGATGTGCCGCCGGACCTGGCCGTGCAAATCCAGTCGCTGGAGGACGACGAGGTGCTGACCGGTGAACTGGAGCGCCTGAAATCCGAGATGGACAAGGGCAAGCCCGGTGCCTGAGCGACAGTGCGGGCAGCGCTTTCACACAGCACTATACTGCGGTGACACCCGTCGGGTTTGCCATCGCTGAGGAATGACAATGGAATTCTGGAAGTTCATGTTTGTGCCCACCATCCTGTTCCTGACAGTGGTGGCGCCAATTTGGATCACCATGCACTACCGCAGCGTGAACAAGTCGTCGCGCAGTCTCAACGAGGAGGATCGGGTGTCCATAGAGCACATGCTGGAAACCGTAGACAAGCTCACCGACCGCATCATTACGCTGGAGTCGATCCTGGATGACGATCACCCCGGATGGCGAGAGCAGATCAAGCGGCCGCAACCCGAACCCCGACAGATGGAGGAATAGACTATGTCACGGCGACATCGCCGGCGTCGCCGCCGGCACGAGAGCGATTTTCACCACGACGTGCGCAGCTTCAAGAGCCGCCGCAGGGCGGGCTGGGGTATG
>JAWVYG010000015.1:0-12756 GCA_033722815.1 Halioglobus sp. | reverse complement strand
GTGCCGCCGATGTCGGCCGTTCCCTGCCCGTGGTACAGCGCATTCCCGCGGGCACCGTGGGCGATGCCCTGGAGACGGGCACGGCGGCGCGTATTTTCACCGGCGCGCCCCTGCCGGCCGGCGCCGATGCGGTGGCCATGCAGGAGTACTGTGTCGAGGCCAATGGCCGGGTCGAGATCGCCTGTGCGCTGGAGCCCGGCGACAATGTCAGGCCGCGCGGCCAGGACATTGCCGTCGGCGCCCGCGTGCTGCCGCGCGGCAGGCGCCTGACGCCGCCTGACCTGGGCCTGCTGGCCTCGGTCGGCTGCGCGCAGGTACCGGTGTACCGGCCGCTGCGGGTTGCCATTCTCTCCACCGGGGATGAACTCGTTGAGCCCGGCCAGCCCGAGCTGCCCCCCGGCCATGTCTACAACTCCAACCGCTACACGCTCACCGGACTGCTGCAGGCCCTCGGGATGGAGGTTGTCGACTTCGGTATCGTCGCCGACGATGCCGAGCAGACGGCGCAGGCACTGACGCGGGCGGCCGCCGAGGCGGACTGTGTCATCACCTCCGGGGGTGTCTCGGTAGGCGAGGAAGACCATGTCAAGGAGCAGGTGCGCAGGCTCGGGCGCCTGGACCTGTGGAAGCTGGCGATAAAACCCGGCAAACCGCTGGCGTTCGGCAGTATCGGCGATACGCCCTTCATAGGCCTGCCGGGTAATCCCGCGTCGGTCTTCGTCACCTTCGCGCTGGTCGCCCGGCCTTTCCTGCTGCAAGCCCAGGGGGTGGAAGATACGCAGCTGCCCGCGCTGTACGCCGCGGCGGAATTCACCGTGTCGCGCCCCGGCAGCCGGCAGGATTACATGCGCGTGACCCTGGCGCGCAGGGACGGGCAACTCGTGGCACAGAAATACTCGAACCAGAGTTCGGGTGTACTCAGTTCAGTCTGCGCGAGCAACGCGCTGGCGGTGATTCCACCGGGGCAGTCGATCAGTCCCGGCGACAGTGTGGAAGTACTGCTGCTGGAGCGTCTCTACTGACGGGGCGCTGCCGCGCTACGGCGCGAAGCGCTGGAACACCAGCGAGGCGTTCGTGCCACCGAAGCCGAAACTGTTTGACATCACCCGGTGCAGGTCCGCGCCGTCTATCCGCTCGCGGGCGATGGGCATGCCTTCCGCCTCCGGGTCCAGTTCCTCGATGTTTGCCGAAGCCGCGATGAAGCCCCGCTGCTGCATCAACAGCGAGTAAATCGCCTCCTGCACGCCAGCCGCGCCGAGGGAGTGGCCGGAGAGGGATTTGGTCGATCCGATCACCGGTATCTTTTCGCTGCCTGCGAAGGCTTCGCGCACTGCCTTCAACTCCTGGATATCCCCCGCCGGGGTGCTGGTGCCGTGCGCGTTGATATAGTCGACGTCGCCATCGACGGTGGCCAGCGCCTGCTGCATGCAGCGCACCGCGCCCTCGCCCGAGGGGGCGACCATGTCGTAACCGTCGGAGGTGGCGCCGTAACCGACCAGCTCGGCGTAAATCTTCGCGCCGCGTGCCTGTGCGTGTTCCAGTTCCTCCACGACGAGCATCCCGCCGCCGCCGGCGATGACGAAGCCGTCGCGATTGGCGTCGTAGGCGCGCGATGCGCTCTGCGGGGTGTCGTTGTACTTGGTGGAGAGGGCGCCCATGGCGTCGAACAGGCAGCTCAGCGACCAGTGCAATTCTTCCCCGCCACCGGCGAACACCAGGTCCTGCTTGCCCAGCTGGATCTGCTCCATCGCGTTGCCGATGCAGTGGGCGCTGGTGGAACAGGCCGAGGAGATCGAGTAGTTGACGCCCTTGATCCTGAACGGCGTCGCCAGGCATGCCGATACGGTGCTGCCCATCGTCTGGGTGACGCGATAGGGCCCGACGCGCCGCAGCCCGCGCTCACGCATGATATCGCTGGCCTCGGTCTGGTTCGCCGACGAGGCGCCGCCCGATCCCGCGATGATGCCCGTGCGCACATTCGATACGTCTGCATCGTCCAGGCCTGCATCGGCGATGGCCTGCTGCATCGCTATGTAGGCATAGGCGGCGGCGTCGCCCATGAAGCGCAGTTGCTTGCGATCGATGTGCTCCGAGAAATCGATCTGCGGTGCACCCGCGATGTGGGAACGCATGCCGGCGTCGATCTGCTCCTGTCGCGTACTGATACCCGAGCGCCCCTGCTCGAGGGAATCCGCAACCGCATCGGCATCGTTGCCGAGGCAGGAAACGATGCCCATTCCAGTGATTACAACCCGTCTAGCCATAGCGTCAGAATGACTCCGTTGAGGTGAACAGTCCTACGCGCAGGTCCTTGGCGAGATAGATTTCCCTGCCGTCCACGGTGATGCCGCCGTCTGCGATGCCCATGATCAACTTGCGCTCGATCACGCGCTTGATGTTAATGTTATAGACCACTTTGGATGCGTCGGGCAGGATTTGCCCGCTGAATTTCACCTCGCCGCAACCCAGTGCCCTGCCGCGGCCGGGATTGCCGCGCCAGCCCAGGAAGAAACCCACCAGCTGCCACATCGCGTCCAGTCCGAGGCAGCCGGGCATCACGGGATCGCCGGGGAAGTGGCAGTTAAAGAACCAGAGGTCCGGGTTGATATCCAGCTCCGCGATAATCTCCCCCTTGCCGTAGCTGCCTCCCTCGGAACTGATGTGGCAGATGCGGTCAATCATCAGCATCTCGTCGGTGGGCAGTTGCGCGTTGCCCGGTCCGAATAGCCGGCCCTCGCCGCAGGCTACCAGTTCCTCCTTGGCGTAAGCGTGTTTAGCGGTCATGGCGTGGTCTCTGCCTCCTGCAACGGGGTGGTCGGACGGGGGTGGATTCTACCTGAAAAGGCGCGCTACGGCAGTGTGTAAAGCTGTTCCAGGGGGCTGTTTTCGCGCCCGGTGAAAGGGGCAATCGGCGCGTCTGCCGTAGTGTTACGAAGGTCACAGAAACGCCATCAAAGCGGCCCGTATCGCGGTTGTAAAATAATGGCCTTCAGATACTATGTGCGGCCGATGCGCAAAAACTCCAATAAAGTCCACACCTTGTATCACTCAACCCGCTTCATCGCAGGCGACAGGGGAAGCCAATGTTGACACCTGTACTCCTCTCCGGCGGTGTCGGCAGCAGGCTCTGGCCGGTCTCCAGGGAGACCCACCCCAAGCAATTTCTGCCGATGGCCGGCGAAATGTCCATGTTGCAGGAAACCCTGCAGCGTACCGCCGGTATGGAAGCCGGCTCCCCCCTGGTAGTGTGCAACGAAGAACACCGTTTCATGGTGGCCGAGCAGCTGCGCCAGATGCACCTGCAGGCCAGCAGCCTGATACTGGAGCCGTTTGGACGCAACACGGCGCCGGCGGTCGCCCTGGCCGCGATCAGCGCGGTGGCCGACGACCCCGAGAGCATCCTCCTCATCCTGCCGGCCGACCACCTGATCAAGGATGTCGACGCCTTCGTCGAGGCCGTGGCGAACGCGCTGCCGCTGGCGCGCGAGGGCCGCCTGACCACGTTCGGTGTGGTGCCCACCGCTCCGGAAACCGGTTACGGCTACATCAAGTGCGGCACGGCGATCACCGATGGCCTGTACGACCTCGAGCGCTTCGTCGAGAAGCCCGATGCCGAGACGGCGCAGGGCTACCTCGACTCCGGCGACTACGTCTGGAACAGCGGCATGTTCCTGCTGCGTGCACAGAGCTACCTGGACGAGCTGGAACAGCTGGCCCCGGAAATCCTGCGCAGCTGCCGTGACGCCATGGAAAAGGCCAGCAGCGACATGGATTTCGTGCGGCCCGACGCGGACATTTTCGCCGCCTGTCCGAGCGACAGTATCGATTACGCGGTGATGGAGAAGACCGACAAGGGCGCCGTGGTATCGCTGGACTGCGGCTGGAGCGATGTCGGTGCCTGGTCCGCGCTGTGGGAAGTATCGGACCAGGACGACAACAGCAACGTGTGCAAGGGCGATGTCATTCTCGACAACTGTAGCGGCAGCTACGTGCGCAGCGACTCGCGGCTGGTTGCCGCGACCGGTGTGCACAATTTGGTCGTGGTGGAAACCGCCGACGCTGTGCTTGTGGCGGATCGCAACAAGGTGCAGGACGTAAAGCGCATCGTGAATGTCCTCAAGGACCGGCAGCGCAGCGAGGCAGCCGTGCATCGGCGGGTCTACCGGCCGTGGGGTTCCTGTGAATACCTGGTCAGCGCCGACAGGTTCGAGGTGACGCGACTGGTGGTGAATCCCGGGCAGGCGCTTTCGCTGCAGATGCACCATCACCGTGCAGAGCACTGGGTCGTGGTCAAAGGCACGGCGGAAGTAACCTGTGAAGACAAGGTCTTCATGCTTGGCGAGGACGAATCCACCTACATTCCGCTGGGGCGCAAGCATCGGCTGGCCAATCCCGGGCAGATTCCGCTGGAGCTGATTGAAGTGCGTTCCGGGACATATCTGGGCGAGGACGATATAGTTCGCTTTGAGGATTTCTACGGCCGCAGCGACTGACGTGGCGACCAACCGGGTGGCCGGGGTCGGCATCGATCCGGGGGCCGGTTCAACAACGTTTATTTGGATGGTAATCAAGTGCAGGATTTGATCAGGAAGTGCCTTTTCCCCGTGGCGGGTTACGGTACGCGGTTTCTGCCCGCGACCAAGAGTATGCCCAAGGAAATGTTGCCGATAGTGAACAAGCCGTTGGTCCAGTACGGTGTGGAGGAAGCGATCGAGGCGGGCATGACCACCTGCGCCATGGTGACCGGCCGCGGCAAGCGCACGATAACCGACCATTTCGATATCAGCTACGAGCTGGAACACCAGATTTCCGGCAGCGGCAAGGAGACCTACCTCGAGAGTATTCGCGACGTGCTGGACAAGGGCGTGTTTACCTCGGTGCGACAGCGCGAGATGAAAGGCCTGGGCCACGCCGTTCTCACGGGCGAACCGCTCATCGGCAATGAACCCTTCGGTGTGTTGCTGTCGGACGACCTGTGCCTCAACGACGGCCCGGGTGTGCTGAGCCAGATGGCGCAGCTGTACGCCGAACACCAGTGCTCCATAGTGGCGATCCAGGAAGTCCCGATGGAGGAGACGCACAAGTACGGGGTCATTCGCGGTGAAAGCCTGGGTGACGGCGTGTACAGGGTCGAGGAAATGGTGGAAAAGCCCGACCCGGCCGAGGCGCCCTCCAACCTGGCGATCATCGGGCGCTACATTCTCACGCCGGATATTTTCGACATCATCCGCGATACGCGGCCCGGGGCAAACGGGGAGATTCAGATTACCGATGCGCTGCAAACCCAGGCGAGGGAGGGCGGGGTGCTGGCGTACCTGTTCCAGGGCCGGCGTTTCGATTGTGGCAGCGTCCCCGGCTTCGTCGAGGCCACCAACTACGTCTACAACCATTACTACCTTACCAGCTGAGCGACCTGAACGTGCAAGAACTGACCTGTTTCAAAGCCTACGATGTCCGCGGCCGCGTGCCGGACGAACTCAACGAAGACATTGCGCGCAATATCGGGCGCGCGTTTGCCGCGGTTGTGCAGCCGAAGCAGGTCGTTGTCGGCCACGATATTCGCCTCAGCAGCGAGGCGATCAAGGGCGCGCTGGCCGAGGGGCTCATGGAGCAGGGCGTGGATGTCTACGATATCGGCCTGTGCGGCACCGAGGAGATCTACTTCGCGACTTCACACGCGGGCATGGACGGCGGTATCGCGGTGACTGCCAGCCACAACCCCAAGGACTACAACGGCATGAAGTTCGTGCGCGAGGAATCGCGCCCCATCTCCGGTGATACGGGGCTGTTCGACATCAAGCGCCTGGCAGAGGAAGCACAGTTTGCCGCAGCGCCCGCGCGCGGCCAGCTGCACCCGCTCGATACCGACGCGGCCTATGTCGAGCACCTGCTGTCCTACGTCGATGTCGATAGCCTGAAGCCACTGAAGATCGTGGTGGATGCGGGCAATGGCGGCGCGGGCAGGGTCATCGACCTGCTGGAGCCACACCTGCCGTTCGAGTTCATCAAGCTGCATCACGAGCCAGACGGCAATTTCCCCAACGGCGTCCCCAATCCCCTGCTGCCGGAAAACCGCGTGGCGGCGATCGAGGCGGTGCGCGAGCACGGCGCCGATCTCGGCATCGGCTGGGATGGCGACTTCGACCGCTGCTTCTTCTTCGACGAGAGCGGTGAGTTCATCGAGGGCTACTATGTCGTCGGCCTGTTGGCGGAGGCGTTCCTTAACCAGCAGCCGGGCTCGCGCATCGTGCACGATCCGCGGCTGACCTGGAATACCATCGATATCGTCGCCAACGGGGGCGGCGAGGCCATCCAGAGCAAGACGGGCCACGCCTTCATCAAGGAGCGCATGCGTCTCGAGAACGCCCTCTACGGCGGCGAGATGAGTGCACACCACTATTTCCGGGACTTCGCCTATTGCGACAGCGGCATGATTCCATGGCTGCTGGTGACAGGTCTCGTCTGCAGCCGCGGCCAGCCCCTGTCCGAACTGGTGCGCGAGCGGATGGATGCCTACCCCTGCAGCGGCGAGATTAATCGCACCATCGACGACGCCGCGGCCGTGCTGGCGCGCGTGGAGTCAGTGTATTCGGAACAGGCGGGGGAGATCGATCGGGTCGACGGCCTGTCGATGTCCATGGGTGACTGGCGCTTCAACCTGCGCATGTCCAATACCGAGCCTGTCGTGCGGCTGAACGTCGAGAGCCGCGGGGACCACGCCCTGATGGAAAGCAAGACCGCGGAACTGCTGGCGCTGATAGACGGCTGACAGGCCGCTACTACCGCGCCCGCTGCCAGGCGGTGATCAGCCGCTCCGTCGCGTCGTCCATGGCGACGCCATCTTCGCCGTTCAGGCGCTGCAGAATCTGCGCGCCGATTTCCTTGCCCAGTTCCACGCCCCACTGGTCAAACGGGTTGATGCCCCAGAGCTGGCCGGAGCAGTAGGTGCGGTGTTCATACAGTGCCAGCACCGATCCCAGCGCCTCCGGCGTCAGGCTGTGCATGGTCAGCACGCTGTGGGGATGGTTGCCGGGCATCGCCAGGTGTTGCGCCAGCACGGCCGCCTGGGCAGCGTCGACACCGCGTCCGGTGAGGGCCTCCCTGGCCTGCTCCGGCGAACGCCCGACCATCAGCGCCCGGCTCTGGGCCAGGCAGTTCGCCACCAGCCTGCGGTGCTGCTCGTGCCGGCCGGTCAGCGTGTTGAGTGGCAGCACGAAATCCACCGGGCAGCGCCGCGTACCCTGGTGCAGCAACTGGTGAAAGGAGTGCTGCCCGATGGTGCCGGCGGAGCCCCACAGGACCGGCGCCGTGTGGTATTTCAGCGGCTCGCCGTTGGTCCCCACCCGCTTGCCGTTGCTCTCCATGGTCAATTGCTGCAGGTAGTCCGGTAGCTGGCGCAGGCTGTGGTCGTAGGGCAGCACCGCGTGGTTCTCTGCGCCCAGCAGGTTGCAGTTCCAGACCTCCAGCAGGGCCATGAGCATGGGCATATTGGCGGCCGGCGCGGCGTTGCGAAAATGCTCGTCCATGCGGCGCGCGCCGGTGAGCAGGCGCGAGAAGTTCTCCCAGCCCAGCGCGACGGCGCTGCTCAGGCCGACCGCCGACCACACCGAGTAGCGACCGCCCACCCAGTCCCACATCGGCAGGCAGTTGTCGCCGGAGATGCCGAAGTCAGCCGCCGCGGGGAGGTTGGTGGTTACCGCGAGGAAGTGCCTGTCCAGGTCCGCGGCGGCTGCACCGGCGTCCAGCAGCCACTGTCTCGCTGCGAGGCCATTGGTCAGGGTCTCCTCGGTGCGGAAGGACTTCGAGCAGATGATGAACAGGGTGGTCGCCGGGTTCAGTCCGGCGAGCGTGCCGGCGAGATCCGCCGGGTCGACATTTGCCACGTAGTGGCAGCGCAGCGCGCCGGCGAACGCCGGCAGTGCCTCGGTGACCAGGCGCGGGCCGAGGTCGGAGCCGCCGATACCGATATTGACCACGTCGGTGATTACGTCGCCCCAGTAGCCCTGCCAGTCGCCGGCGTTGAGGCTGTCGGCCAGCTCGCGCATGCGCTCCCGCGTGGCGGACACCTCGGCGTAGGCCGACTCGTGCCCGCCGGCCGCATCCGCGCGCAGCAGCATGTGCAGTGCGGGGCGCTGCTCGGTCACGTTGATCGACTCGCCGTCAAACAGGTGCTCCACCCGTGCGGCGAGACCCGCCTGCTCGCCCAGCTCCAGAAGCAGCGCCAGCGTTGGCCTGTCCAGCAGCTGTTTAGCGTAATCCAGATGTATGCCCGCCGCTTCGATACCGAAGTCGTCTGCTCGCGCGGCATCCTCGGCCAGCATGGACTGGATAGCGACAGACTGCAGCCTCTGCGCGTGTGACTGCAGCTGCGCGTAAGCGGGATACTCGGTAAGGGGGTTAAATGCCGACATAATGCTGTGGGTTTCAGGGGGCGGAAAAGCCAGTATAGGTAGCGCCAACTGGCGGCGCAAACGCCCCGGCCGGAGGTAATGCGCGCCGCTAACGGTCGCGGTTGACCGACAGCTCGAGCAGCGCCTCCATCGCGTCGCGCGCGTCCCCGGTGGGTAACAGGGCGAGGTCTTGGGCAGCCCGGTCGCGATACGCCCCGGCCTGCTCGCGTGCGTACTCGAGGGAGCCGCAGCGCTGCACCGCGCTGACGATCGGCTGCAGGTCGCGGGCGGTTTTCTGCGTGATAGCGTTGCGAATCAGCGCCTGGTCGGCCTCTTCGCCCTCGCGCAGGGCGTGTATCAGCGGCAGCGTGGGCTTGCCTTCGGTGAGGTCGTCGCCGACATTCTTGCCCATGGTCTCGGGGTCGCCCTCGTAGTCCAGGATATCGTCGACCATCTGGAACGCGATACCGAGGTTGAGCCCGAAACTGGCCAGGGAGCGGCAGGTTTTCTCGGATTCCCCCGACAGCGCCGCTGCGCCGAAACAGCCGGCCGAAAAAAGTATCGCGGTCTTGCGTGTGATCACGTCCAGGTATTGCTTCTCGGTGGTATCCGCGTCCCCGGCCCGCACCAGCTGCAATACCTCGCCCTCGGCGATGGTATTGGTGGTGTCGGCCATGTGTCGCAGCACCTTCATATTGTCCAGCTGCACCATGAGCTGGAAGGCGCGGGTGTAGAGGAAATCCCCCACCAGCACCGATGGGGCGTTACCGAACTCGGCGTTGGCGGTGGGCCTGCCGCGCCGCAGGCTGGAAATATCCACGACGTCATCGTGCAGCAGCGTGGCGGTATGGATGAATTCCACGGTGGCGGCGAAGGTGATGTGTGCTTCCGAGCATCCCCCGAGGGCGGCGCCGCTGAGCAGTACCAGCAGTGGCCGCAGGCGCTTGCCGCCGGCGTCGACGATGTAGTGGCCCACGTTCTCCACCATGGCCACGTCAGACTGCAGCTGGTCTACGATGAGCTTGTTTACCCGCTCGAACTCCGGGGCCACGACGGCGCGAATCTGCTGCATAGAAAAGGCGGTAGGATGTGACAATGCCCGCGCATGCTAGGCTGCCGTCCCGGGGACTGTCAAGCTGCCCCCGGCGGCCGCTTGCGTGAGCGCAAGCCCTTGTTTTCCGGAACAATTAGTCCTTGCCCAACGGGGTAGATTTGCGTAAAATCGCCGCCCTTCGATGGAGTTCCGCCCGGCGGGACCCCTCGGGACGCCCGACAGGGCGACTCAACTGTTGGTGCCTGGCTCTGCCCCCTCGCGAGGGAATACAGCAAATGCGAGCAGGCGAACTTAACGGAGTGCGACAATATGTACGCTGTAATCGAGAGCGGTGGCAAGCAGCACCGCGTTAGCGAGGGTGAAACCCTCAAACTGGAGAAGATCGAGGCTGCAACCGGCGATACGGTCGAATTCGACCGCGTCCTCATGGTAGGCGGCGACAAGGTCAGGATCGGCACGCCCCTCGTGGACGGTGGCAAGGTGACCGCGGAAGTGGTGGCCCATGGCCGTCACGCCAAGATCAAGATCGTCAAATTCAACCGCCGTAAGCACCATCGCAAGGAAACTGGCCACCGCCAGTGGTACACCGAGGTGAAGATTACGGGTATTTCCGCCTGAGGAGGGCTTGAACAGTGGCACACAAGAAAGCAGGTGGTAGTACTCGCAACGGCCGCGATTCGGTCAGCAAGCGCCTCGGCGTCAAGCGCTTTGGCGGCCAGGAAGTCAAAGCCGGCAACATCATCGTCCGCCAGCGCGGCACCCGGTTCCACGCCGGTGACAACGTCGGTATCGGCAAGGACCACACCCTGTATGCCAAGGCAGACGGTCGCGTGGAATTCGTGGAGAAGGGCCCGAAGAGCCGCAAGTTCGTACAGGTGGTGAGCGCCTGATCCGCGGTTGACGCAAGCGCAAGACAAGCCTCGTCAGTTGACGGGGCTTTTTTTTATCCGCTGCCGGGCCGGGCACCGGTCGCCGGCGCCGCTGAGAAGGGGCTGGCGTTAGTGCGGGGTCACGGGTATATCTGGTAGCGCCGGCGAGGAGGCATCGGCCGCCGCGCGGCTCGAGTGGAAGTCATATGAAATTCGTCGACGAAGCGACAATCAGGGTGCAGGCGGGCAAGGGCGGCAACGGCTGCCTCAGCTTTCGCCGCGAGAAGTACGTCGCCCGCGGTGGCCCGGATGGCGGCGACGGCGGCGATGGCGGCAGCGTCGTGCTCGAGGCGGACGACGCCCTCAACACAATGGTCGATTACCGCTTCCAGCGCCAGTACCGCGCCGACAATGGTGAGCCCGGGCGCGGCCGCAACTGCACCGGCGCCAGCGGCGACGACCTGGTGCTCAAGGTGCCGGTCGGAACGACGGTCATCGACGAGGACATCGGCGAGATCCTGGGCGACCTGTCCCGGGACGGCCAGCGCCTGCTGGTGGCACAGGGCGGCTATCACGGCCTGGGCAACACGCGCTTCAAGTCGAGCACCAACAGGGCCCCGCGCCAGACCACCCCCGGCACGGAGGGGGAGGTACGCAACCTCAAGCTCGAGTTGCAGGTGCTGGCCGACGTGGGCCTGCTGGGGCTGCCCAACGCGGGCAAGTCCACGCTGATACGCGCGGTTTCCAGTGCCAAACCCAAGGTGGCGGACTACCCGTTCACCACACTGGTCCCGAATCTGGGCGTGATCAAGGTGGAAGCCCACCGCAGCTTCGTCATGGCGGATATTCCCGGGCTCATCGAGGGCGCTTCCGAGGGCGCCGGCCTGGGTATCCGCTTCCTGAAGCACCTCACCCGCACGCGCATCCTGCTGCACCTGGTCGACATGGCGCCCTTCGATGGTTCCGACCCGGCTGCCGCCGCCAGCGCGATCGTCAGTGAGCTTGCGCGCTTCAGTCCCACGCTGGCCGCCCGCGAGCGCTGGCTGGTGCTGAACAAGCGCGACCTCCTCGACGACGCCGAGTTCGAGGCGCGCCGCGCCGCCGTGCGCGAGGCGCTGGCCTGGCAGGGCCCCGAGTACGCGATCGCCGCCATCAGCGGTGACGGCACCGCGCAGCTGTGCGCCGACCTGATGACGCGCCTGGAGGAGCTGCAGTCCGCCCTGGCGCAGGATCCCGGACTCGCGCAGGAGGAGGCAGCACTGCAGCAGCAGATGCAACAGGAAGCGCGCCAGCGCATAGCGCAGTTGCGGGCGCAGAAAAAGGCCGGGGGCGACGCCGGCGATGCCGCGGATGACGATGACGACTGGGATGTGGAAGTGGAGTACAGGCCCTAGGAGCCCTGGATGACCGAACGCAGTGAAATAGCCGCAGCGAGGCGCTGGGTCGTGAAGATCGGCAGCGCGTTGCTGACCGACGACGGCAGGGGACTGGACGAGGCCATGATCGGCACCCTCGTGACGCAGCTGGCCGCTCTGCGCCAGGCGGGTTGCGAGGTGGTGCTGGTTTCCAGCGGTGCGGTTGCGGCCGGCCTGGTGCGCCTTGGCTGGGAGGAGCGGCCGCATCTCGTGCATGACCTGCAGGCCGCCGCCGCGGTGGGTCAGTCGGTGCTGGTGCAGAGCTACGAGTCCGCCTTCAAGGGCCATGGCATCGCCACGGCGCAGATTCTCCTGGGCCACGACGATATCACTGCGCGCGATCGCTACCTCAATGCCCGGTCGACCCTGAAGACGCTGCTGCAGCTGGGCGTCGTGCCCGTCGTCAATGAAAACGATACCGTGGTCACCGAGGAGATTCGCTTCGGCGACAACGACACGCTGGCCGCACTGGTGGCGAACCTGATCGACGCCGATGCGCTGGTGCTGCTCACCGACCAGGAGGGCCTGTTTACGGCGGATCCGCGCCAGCACCCGGAGGCCGAGCTGGTCGAGCAGTGCGATGTGCACGATCCGTCCCTCGAGGGCATGGCCGGGGCGGGCGGTGCGCTCGGCCGTGGCGGCATGGTGACCAAGGTGCGCGCGGCGCGTCTCGCCGCCCGCTCGGGCACCGAGACGGTCATCGCCTCGGGACGGGCGAAAAGCGTACTGCAGCGCGTTGCGCAGGGCGCGAGCGTCGGCACCTGGCTGCGCACCGGCCAGCAACCGCAGAATGCGCGCAAGCAGTGGCTCGCCTCCATGGTGCAGATTGCAGGCAGTGTCGAGCTCGACGAGGGCGCGGTGCGGGTGCTGCGGGAATCGGGCCGCAGCCTGCTGCCGGTGGGCGTGCGGTCTGTCTCGGGGCAGTTCCTGCGCGGCGACATGGTGTCCTGCCGCGACCCGGACGGGCGCGAGGTCGCGCGCGGCCTGGTCAATTACAGCGCCGAGGAAACGCGGCGCATCATGGGCTC
>JAWVYG010000014.1:0-12980 GCA_033722815.1 Halioglobus sp. | reverse complement strand
GGCGCTGCGCCGGCGTTACGGACCTCCAGCGTACTCACGACTGCATGCCGTAGTGGTGCCGATCGCGCAGCAGGGATATGAAGAAGGGCACGCCGACGATGGCGGTAATGATGCCAACGGGCAGTTCGGTGGGCGCGACGGCGGTGCGTGCGATCACGTCGGCCACCACGAGCAGCATGGCGCCGGCCAGGGCCGAGGCGGGCATCAGGTAGCGGTGGTCCGGACCGCATATCATGCGCACGATATGTGGCACGACCAGGCCGATGAAGGCGATGGTGCCCACCATCGCCACGGAGGTGCCTACCGCCACCGCCACCCACAGAATGAGAGCCACCTTCACGCGGTCTACTTCGATACCGAGGTGCCGGGCTTCCGACTCGCCCAGCAGCAGCGCGTTGAGCGCGGCGGCGTAGCGCGGCAGCGCGACGACGACCAGTGCGCCGACGGTGCCTGCCAGCGCCAGCCGAGGGTAGTCCGCGCCGTCCAGGCCGCCCATTTTCCACAGGCTGATGCGGCGCAGCTGCTCGTTGTCCGCAAAGAACTCCAGCAGGCTGCTGAGCGCACCGGACAGCGCGGTAATGGCTATGCCCGCCAGCAGCATGGTCGCCACGGATGTGCCCGACGCCGAGGTCGCCAGTCGGTAAACCAGCAGAACGGCCAGCACGCCGCCCGCGAACGCGCCGCAGGAGACCAGGGTGAGGCCGGTGTAACCGTGCACGGCCGCGCCTCCGCCCGCAATCACCAGCGCGCCCCCCAGGGAGGCGCCGGCGGTCACGCCGATGAGGGAGGGATCGGCCAGCGGGTTGCGGAACAGGCCCTGCATGGCGGCGCCACTCAGCGCCAGCGTGGCGCCGGTCACCACCGCCAGCAACACCCTCGGCAGCCGGATATGCCCCACGATGGGTGAGGCCGGACCACCGCCGTCGCCGCCACCCCCTGCAACTGACAGCAGCGACGACATCACCTCGCCGAAAGAGAGCTGTACCGCGCCGACGGATAATGCCAGGACCATAACGCAGGGCAGGGTGAGCGCCAGCAGCGTGATCAGGCGCGTTGCCGCCTGCCGCCGGCTCGCTGCCGGGCCCGGGCTAATAGTCGACGCCCTTGCGTGCCCTGATGCCGGCATTGTAGGCGTGCTTGACCTCGCGGACCTCCGATACGGTGTCCATGATCTCCTTCAGCGCGGCGCCGCCGCCGCGCCCGGTGATCACCACGCTCTGTGCCTCGGGGCGCGAGGTGATGGCGTCCAGGATGTCCTGCTCGGGGAGGTAGTCGTAGGCGAGCATGTAGGTCAGCTCGTCCAGCACCACCAGGTCGTGGCTGGCGCTGGCCAGCATGTCCCTGGCGACTTCCCAGGTCCGCGTGGCCGCAGCGATATCGGCAGCGCGGTCCTGCGTGTCCCAGGTGAAGCCCGTACCCATCTGGTAGAAATCCACCTCGGGGCAGTGTTCGCGCAGGTAGATTTCCTCGCCGGATAACTGCTCCCCCTTGATGAACTGCACCACGCCGACCTTCTGGCCGTAACCCAGCGCACGCATGACCATGCCGAACGCCGAACTCGACTTGCCCTTGCCGTTGCCTGTGAGAAGAATGGCGACGCCGCGGTCGATATCGGCGGCCTCTATGGCCGCATCCACGTTCGCCTTCTGCTTTTCCATGGCCGCCTTGTGCTTGGCGTCCCGGCGGCTGTCACTCATGTCACGGTCTCCGCTTGCGGCGCGTGCGAGATCATCGCTAGAAGGAGTACCGCACTCCCAGGTAACCCGCGGCGCCACTGGTATTGTAGGCCGGAACCTCCTGGTAGTCTTCATCGGTGACATTCTCGATGCGGCCGTACAGCTCGATATCGTCGACCAGTGCCAGTCGCGCGTTGATGTCGACCACCTCGTAGTTGTCGAGGTCGGTGCCGTCGACGTCCACGGCATCGCGCGAGAAGCGCGCCTGCAGGCCCAGCGTCAGTCGCTCGGCAAGCAGCGACCAGCTGACACCGAGGTTGCCCATGTGCTTGGGGCGGCGGGCCCGGGGGTCGCCGCTGATATCCTCGGAATCGGTGAAGGTGTAGTTCGCCCTGAGTGTCATTGCGCTGTAGATGTCCCAGTCGCCCGACAGTTCCACGCCAGTGGAGCGGGTGTCGCCGGACTCCTGCAGGTATCCGAACGAGTTGAAGTCGTAGAAGATCTCGTCGGAGATCTGCTGGTCGAAGTACACGGCCTCGAGATAGACCGAGGAGCCGTTGCTCCAGCTGACGCCCAGGTCATAGCCCTCGCTCTGCTCCTCCGACAGCGCCAGTCCCTGTGCCGGTGGCGCGGTGAACTCGCTCGCGTTCTGGGCGATCTCGAACAGGCTGGGGGGGCGGAATCCTGTCGCATAGGCCGCCCTGAGCTTCAACTCGCCAAAGGCGGCGGCGAGCAGGTAGGCGCCGCTCACGCGGTAGGAGGTATGGGAGCCGAAGTCGTCGTTGTCGTCGTAGCGCAGGCCCGCGGTAACGAAGACGCGCTCGCCGTAATCGCCCTGGTACTCGGCGAAATAGCCCTGCTGCTCCCTGTCGGAATCGTTGAAGCCGTCGTCGATGGACTCGGTGAGCAGGTCCACGCCGTATACCAGCTGCATGGCGTCGCTGCTCCTGAAGCTGCCGATGTAACCGGCGCGCTCGATGTCGCCGTCCAGCTTGAAGGCGAACTTCTGCTCGGTGAAGAAGTCCCGCCCGGTGCTGGTGTCGGTGTAGTGCAGCTCGTGGGTCAGGGGGCCGGTGGCCAGGTTGACGGCGCCGCGCCAGGCCCGCTGGTCGAAGCTGTCACTGCAGTCGTTGCTCGGCGCGAAGGTGTCGACGGTGAAACAGTCGTCGTAGCGGTTTTTCGCGTCCACGTCCCGTGCTGCCAGTGCAATGCGCAGCTCGTCACCCGCGTTCCAGCCCAGGCGGCCATGCAGCGTCTGGTTTTCGTAGCCGTCCTCGTCGCCGGGTGCGTCATCGTTCTCCCAGGCGTTGAACAGGTCGCTGTCGTAGTCGGAGGCGGACAAACTGAAGTCCACCGTACCGTTGCCGCCGTTGAGGTTGCCGGCGTACTGGCGCGTGTCAAAGCGTCCCGCCTCGCCCGACAGCGAGCCACCCAGGCCT
Organism: Halioglobus sp.; assembly: GCA_033722815.1. Classification (GTDB taxonomy): domain Bacteria; phylum Pseudomonadota; class Gammaproteobacteria; order Pseudomonadales; family Halieaceae; genus Marimicrobium. Next base: position 9,865 of record JAWVYG010000014.1, on the reverse strand, counting down.
TCCGCGGGAGCAGTCGTGGTGATGTTGACCACGCCGCCCGCGTCGGCGCCGTACATGAGTCCCTGGGGTCCGCGCAGTATCTCCACGCGCTGCACGCCGGAAGCGAGGATCTGCTCCACGCGCGTCGTGGTCTGCGGCGAAGAGCTGTCGGAGATATCGATCCCGTCGAGGTAGAAGCGGGTGCGGTAGTTCTCCTCGCCGCGTATGCGCAGCGACGTGACGCTGCCCGGGCCGCTCTGGCTCGAGACGCCGACACCGGGCTGCGTTCTCAGGATATCGTACAGGGCGTTGTAGCCCAGCTGCTGGATATCGGTGCGGTTGACGACAGACATCGAGGTGCCGATCTCGCGCAGCGGGGTGGGGACCCTCGAGGAGGTGACGACGATTTCCTCCAGTTTGCCCCGGACCCTTGAACTGTCGTCAGCCAGCGCGCCGCAGGGCTCCAGGGCCAGCAGCGCCAGGGCGCCGGGCAATAACCTGTTGTGCATAGTAACTTCCTCAATAGCCTGTACACGTCGGCGACTGAGGGAGGGGGACAGGGGAACGCAATGCGAGCATTGAGCAACCGTGTATGAAGCCCTCCGCTCCATCGTTGCGCTTGTCTTGCAGTTCCAGGCAGGTATCGGGCTCACAGCGCTGTGCTGTATACCGTTGCGGGGGCAGCGGTGGTTGCGGGCGTCGCTCGGCGACGGGATGACCACTCTTCCCATTTAACCCACCCAGCTCCGCTGCGTGCGAGGCGGTGGGCACCTGGTACGGGGCGCACTCTAGAGAGATGCCCCGAGCTTGTCAAATACCGTAGAATCCGCGCAGGTTTACAGACAAGGAGAGTGCATGTCGCTACCCGCCGCCACCGTGGAACGCATCGCCGAACTGCTCGGACGCGAGCCGCGCGGCCTGGAGGATGTCGCCGTCGCGGACGAAGGCGGCAATCCGCAGGTCATTCGCGTGGCCTCGCTGGTGGACGACAAGCCTTTCCCAACCCTGTTCTGGCTGGTCGACCCGGCATTGTGTTACCGCATCGATCGCGCCGAGGCGGGCGGGTTGATCGCGCAGTTGCAGGCGCGCATCGACGCATCACAGGCATTGCGCGAGGCAATGGCGGCGGATCACAGGGCGCACATTGCACTGCGCGAGCAGCACATGTCGGCTACCGTGCGCAGCGCTATCGTCCAGCGCGGTTTCGCGGATGTCCTGCGGGCGAAGGGCATAGGCGGTATCGCCGATTTCTCGCGTATCCGCTGCCTGCATACCTGGTACGCGGCGCACCTGGTGGTGGCCAATACCGTGGGGCGCCTGCTCGACGAGTACTGGGAAAATTACCCCCGCTGATCGCGTTGACGCGGCGCGCCCTGTGCAGTGCCCTGTGTTATAGTACGGCCCCTTTTTTTTCTGGGCTCCCCCTGTCGGGACGCAGCCATGGAAGGTGTTATGGTCACGCGCACAGACGATCTGAGGATTTCGGGAACCAACGAACTGGTGTCTCCGGAGTCCCTTGTCGCAGATATTCCGGTTAGCGATGCCGCCGCCGCGACGGTGGACGGCGCGCGCGGCGCTATCCACGACATCCTGGTGCGCCAGGACGACCGGCTGGTCGTTGTCGTCGGCCCCTGTTCCATCCATGATCCGCAAGCAGCGCTGGAGTACGCCGGCCTGTTGAAGGAGTGCGCGGACGCCCTTGCAGACGACCTGCTGGTCGTTATGCGCGTCTATTTCGAGAAGCCGCGTACCACCGTCGGCTGGAAGGGGCTCATCAACGACCCGGACCTGAACGGTACGTTCCAGATCAACAAGGGCCTGCACCTGGCGCGCCAGCTGCTGCTCGACCTGGGCGACATGGGTCTGCCGGCGGGTACCGAGTACCTCGACCTGATCAGCCCGCAGTACATCGCCGACCTCGTCTCCTGGGGTGCGATCGGCGCCAGGACGACGGAGAGCCAGACGCACCGTGAACTCGCCTCGGGCCTGTCCTGTCCCGTGGGTTTCAAGAACGCGACCAACGGGGACATGCAGGTCGCGATCGATGCGATCCAGTCCGCCTCCAGGCCGCACCACTTCCTTTCGGTGACCAAGCAGGGCCACTCGGCGATATTCCAGACCAGCGGCAACGAGGACTGCCACATCATCCTGCGCGGCGGGCAGCGCGCGAATTACGACATGTTCTCGGTAGAGGACGCGGCGGCGCTGCTGCGCAAGTCCGACCTGGATTCACGCATCATGATCGACGCCAGCCACGCCAACAGCCGCAAGATCCCGGCCCGCCAGGTGGACGTGGCGCGGGATATTGCGTTGCAGGTAGCGCGCGGCAGTGGCGACATCTTCGGTGTCATGCTCGAGAGCAATCTCGTCGAGGGGCGCCAGAGCGTGGTGCCCGGCGAGGAGCTGACCTACGGGCAGAGCATCACCGACCCGTGCATCCACTGGGACGCGACGCGCATGTTGCTCGATGAACTCGCCTCCGCCGTACGCGGCAGGCGTACGCGCACCTAGCCCGCAAGTGCCGCTGCGGCAATTTGCGGTCTGGCGGCCCGCACCGGCCTATCATTCTGAACCGAATCCTGCCCGGCGGCGCCGCCGTCTGGCATGTGCCGGGCATTGGCGCTAGTGTGCCGCAAGAACCATGAGGCGATGAGGTAAGAGAATGTATCTGGGTTTCAGTTCCATGAACACGGCGGACGATCCGGCCCCGGACCTGCTTGCGAAGACGCTGGAGGAGGCCGGTTTCGAATCCCTGTGGTATGGCGAGCACAGCCACATACCCGTATCGCGCAAGAGCCCTTACCCCCCTGGCGGCGATCTGCCGGAGCCCTACAAGAAGATGATGGATCCCTACGTGTCACTCATGGCCGCCGCCGCGGTGACCGACACGCTCAGGCTGGGCACCGGTATCGCACTGCTGATGGAGCGCGAGCTGTTTTCCCAGGCAAAGACCATTGCCACGCTGGACAGGCTGTCGCATGGCCGGGTCATCATCGGCTGCGGCGTTGGCTGGAACCAGGAGGAATTCGAGAACGCCACCAGCCTGCCGTGGGATCGCCGCTACCTGGCATTGAAGGAGACGGTGCTGGCGCAGCGCGCTCTGCTGACGGGGCCGGAGCCGGAGGTCCACGGCGAGCTGATCGATTTCGATCCCGTGTGGTTCGAGCCCAAGGCGCTGCGTCCGGGCGGCCCGCCGGTTACGTTCGGCGCCATGGGTCCGCTGGGTGTTCGCCACGCGGCGCAGTGGGCCGACGGCTGGATGCCGGTGGATGTCGCCATGCCCGACGTGGGGCAGGGGGTGGCGGACTTCCGCGAGCTTGTGCACAGCTTCGATCGCGACCCGGAAGACGTCGAGATCACGCTGGTGGTGATGTCGCCGGTGACCGCCGACCTGCTCAAGTCCTACCGCGACATGGGTATCGACCGCTGCAATATCGGTGTCGGCATGGAGAACTGGGACAAGCCCGAGATCGTCATGCCCATGATAGAGCAGTTCGCCAAACTGATTCCCGAGCTTTGACGCCGCGGCGGGTCGGCGGTCGCCGGCGCGCCGCCAGCGGTAAAATTCACACTCGCCAGCGGATGGATTTCTTGTTGCCGGTGGCGTTATTCTAACCGGGTACTCCATCGGTGCTCCGCAGATGGGAGCACGCTGTTCACCAACCAGAACAATAATGTGAGGTGACGGTATGGCCCTGGCGCATGCGATCATGACGGCGTTGATCGACGATGACCTGTCGGGTTATGAACTGGCCAAGGATTTCGAGGCGTCCCTCGGTTTCTTCTGGCGCGCCTCCCACCAGCAAATCTACCAGGAACTGCACAAGTTGGCCGACAAGCGCTGGCTGAACAAGCGCGAGGTCTGCCAGAGCGGCAAACCGAACAAGATTGTCTACGGGCTCACCAAGGCGGGAAGGGACGCCCTGGCGTCCTGGGTATACAGCAGCAGCCGCGTGCAGGCGGCGAAGGACGAACTGCTCATCAAGCTCTACAACCTCAGCCAGGACAACGTCAATCACCTGGCGGCGGAAATCGCCCAGCGGCGACAGGAAACGATGCGCACGCTGTATCTGTACGAGAAGATCCGCATGCGTCACTACGCAGAGCCGGCGACCCTGCCGGTGCGTCACAAGGGAGTCTACCTCGCGCTGCTCGCCGGCATCATGCAGGGTGAGCAGTTCCTCGCCTGGTGTGACGAGGCGCTGGAGCTGCTGGCGGCGGTCGAGGAAGAGAGGCGCCTGCACTAGGGCTATTTACCGGCGAGCGCAGTGGCGGTCTTGTCGTCAGTCCGTCAAGTTGCGGGCCCAGTCGGTGTCTACATGGCCGGCCGCGGCAAGCCATGCGACGGTGTCCCGCAGCGTCTCCTCGAGCGGCCGGTGATCCAGTGCCAGCGTCGCGCGCAGCTTGCTGTCGTCGCAGTAAACCCAGCGCGTGGCGAGTTCCGTGGCCTCCCGCGACACCGGTGAATCCACCGGGTGGACACGTCGGATGAGGTCCACCAGTGTGCCCGCCGCGCGCAGCACGGGGCCGGGTACGGGCACCCTGCGCAGCCGCCGCGCGCTGATCTTCTCGAGCATATCGCCCAGTTCGCGCCAGGGAACGTAGTGCCCGGACACCAGGAAGCGTCCACGGGTGGGCGCTTCCAGCAGCGCGCGCTGGGCCCGTGCGAGGTCGCGCACATCGACCACCTGCAGGCCGCTGCTGGTATTGATGTGAAAGTTGTTCAACAGGAAACGCAGTGACTCGTTGCCCTCGCTGATGGACGGGTCGTCCGGGCCGATAACGCCGGTGGGGTAGGTGATGGCGATGTTGGCGCCGTTTTCCAGCTGTTCCTGCACGTAGCGGTCGGCGGCCGCCTTGGAGCGCGCGTAGGACGTCCGGGCGGGGCTCAGTGGCGCGTTCTCGTCGATGACGTGCAGCCCCGGGTCGAACAGTGCGGCGGCGCTGGATACGTGGACGATGGACGCAAGGCCGCGTTCCACCGCGCTGCCAATCATCAGCCGGGTTCCGGCGACATTGGTGTTGTAGGCCAGCTCCGCGTCCGCGGGGTCAAGGCTCACCATCGCCGCGGTGTGGACCAGGCCATCGCAGCCGTCCAGCGCGCTGTGCACCGAGTCCCTGTCGGTGACCTCCACCAGCGTATAGTCCTGCACATCCACGCCGTGACGATCGTAGAGTTGCTGCATCTTTTTCGGATTGCGCACGCCCAGTCTGACGTCGTGGCCGGCCGCGAACAGCGCCAGCGCCGTGTGCAGTCCGACAAATCCCGTGGCGCCCGTGACGAGTACGCGCATGAGGTCCTCACATCCGTCTGGCGGTACCTGGTCGGCAGGGCGTGCAACTGGCGTCGCCGGCCCGCCGTGGCAGATACTGCAAGCTACGCGGATACCGCGTGGTTGCGCAAGTGTCGCGGGCGGTCAGTGTGACTTTGGCGATTCGCCCCAGATTGCCCGCAGGCGCTTGTCGCGCCCGCAGTTCCAGCGATAGTACTTGTAGCGAACCGGGTTTTTCAGGTAGTAGTCCTGGTGGTATTCCTCGACGGGCCAGAATGCGCCTGCGTCACGGATCTCGGTGGCGACGGCCTGTTGCGGGAACTGCGCCCGTACCGCCGCCAGGGATGCCTCCGCCAGTTGTCGCTGCCGGGCGCCCGCCGGGAACAGGCCGCTGCGGTAGCTGTCGCCGCGGTCGCAGAACTGTCCGCCGTCGTCGAAGGGATCGATGCTGCGCCAGAAGGCGTCGAGCAGCTCGCTGTAGCTCACAATGTCCGGGTCGTAGGTGATCTTGACGGCCTCGAAATGGCCGCTGTGGTCCCCGGAGTAGGTGGGGTTGGGCAGGTCGCCGCCGGTGAAGCCGGAGACCACGTCGATGACGCCCGGGCGTTCCTGGAAATCCGATTCCATGCACCAGAAACAGCCGCCGGCAAACAGGGCCGTCGCGGTCTCGGCGGCGGTGATCGACGGTAGCGTGAACAGTGGTAGTAGCAGCAGGTATCTGGCGAGCATTGGGGTTCTCCGGGTTGTGTCAACAGTGGGACAGTTGATCACGGCAGTGGTTCCAGTGAGACATTTCGGATTTTAGATCAAATATACGGTAATTTGCCTGCAAGATAGGCGAAGATGGCGAATCTTTGCGATTAATTGGAGAAAACTCCACTTTTTTCTGGTGTCCCGCGTCACGCCTGTACAGAATAAAGATATGAAAAGGCAATAACTTCTCATTATAAAGGGGCGAAGCATGTCAAGGGTTGTAATAGCGCTGCTGATTGCGGCACTGCCGCAGGTAGCCAGCGCCGGTGTGTATATGTGTACGGACCGCACGACGGGCAAGACCACGTTCACCGATTCCGGTTGCGAAACCACCGCCTCGCGGGAGGAGGTGCGCGTGGACAGGACCAACCTGGATTCCGGCAAGCGCTATGGCAAGGTGGCAGCAAGGAAGGTGTGGAACAGCCAGCGTGAAAGTCGCAAGAGCGGCCGCGAATACAACGCCCAGCCCCGTGAGATCTACGAGAATCGCGCCACGGTCGCCGTCACCCAGGAGGACGTGCCGGGCTCCTAGCGTGGGTCCCCTGGGCGAGCCGCACCGTCAGCAGGCCGCCGAGTATGACCAGCACGCTGCCCAGCAGTGACCAGGCATCGGGGATTTGTCCCCAGAACATCCAGCCCCAGAAACCCGCCAGCACCACGGCAAAGTAATTGATCGGCGCGATCAGCGCCGTGGGCGCCATCCCGTAGGCGCGCGTATACAGTTCCAGCGTCCAGTAGATAGCGACACCGACATAGAGGATGGCTACCCATCCCCACGGGCCAATGCCGTCGAAATCCCCGATGCTGAAGGGCGCCACGGTCGCCAGGGACAGCACCGCGTAGTAGAACAGGATGCGGTGGGTGGGCTCCGTACTGGCCAGGCGCCGGGTGGCGACCATGGAGATAGCCAGCGTGGCGGCGGAGGCGAGTCCCGCGGCGTGCCACCAGCTCAGGCCGTCGGGGCTGGGCCGCAGGATAACGGCGATGCCGACGAAGCCCACGCACAGGGGCAACCAGGCCCGGCCCGAGACGCGTTCCCCCAGCCATAACCAAAGCGTGAGCGGCACCAGCAGCGGGGCGCTCTGGCGCAGCAGCATGGCGTCGACGAGGGGGATGTGTGCGATCGAAGCGTAGAAGAGGTAAAACCCCAGCACCCCGGCAACGCCGCGAAAGAAATGCAGCCCCACGCGCTGAGTACGCAGTTTGTCCAGGCCGCTGCGCAGAATGCGCGGCAGGCACAGCAGCGTGCACACCAGGTACTGCACGGTGACGATGGCTTCGGTGGTGGTATGGGTCGAGGCAAACTTGGTCGCGGCGACGGCGGTGCTGGCCAGGAACACCATGATGAACGACAGCCCGATGGCCTTGCGTATCGCCTGGCTGTCTTCCTGCATGCGGCTGTCCCGAAAAAGGCGCTATTGTAGGGCATCTGCCGGTCGGGCGCAGCGCGGGGTCCCGCCTTGGCGTTGCCGGACGCGCTTGGGCATAATGCACGCTGGCTTGGCCGCAGACACCGATCGACCGGGGCTGAATGTACCACCAATATTTCGGGCTCAACGAAGCGCCATTCTCGATAGCGGTCAATCCGCGCTATCTGTTCATGAGTGCGCGTCATCGCGATGCGCTCGCCCACCTGTTGTACGGGGTCGGCGCGGGCGGCGGCTTCATCCTCCTGACCGGCGAAGTCGGCACCGGCAAAACCACGATCAACCGCTGCCTGCTCGAACAGTTGCCCGACGACACGGATATCGCGATCGTCCTCAACCCGGCGCTCAACGCGGTGGAGCTGCTGGCCACCGTTTGCGACGAACTGGGTATCGACTACGACCGCCACAACCACACACTGAAGGCGCTGACCGACCACCTGCACGCCTACCTGCTGGACAATCACTCACGGGCGCGCAAAACGGTGCTGTTGATCGACGAGGCGCAGCACCTGGATTTCGAGGTGCTGGAACAGATTCGCCTGCTGACCAATCTCGAGACCAACAGCGAGAAGCTGCTGCAGATTATTCTTATCGGCCAGCCCGAGCTGGCCTCGATGCTCGCGCGTCCGGAGTTGCGCCAGCTGAACCAGCGCATCACCGCACGCTACAATCTCGAGCCGCTCAACCTCGAGGAGACCGGCGCCTACATCCGGCACCGCCTGCAGGTAGCGGGCATGAGCCCGGAGCGGGATATCTTCCCTGCAGCGGTGGTGCGCGGCATCTTTCGCACCTCCCGCGGTGTGCCGCGGCTGATCAACGTCCTGTGCGATCGCATGCTGCTGGGAGCCTACGGCCGCAACAGCGCCCGCGTCGACGCCGGCATGCTGAAGCAGGCCGCCAGGGAAGTACTCGGGGAGGAGCCGGGGCAGGGCGGCGCCTGGCGCTGGCCCGCCGCGGTTGCCGCGGGACTCGCCCTGGTGCTGGTCCTGGTTGTCGGTGGTGGCTGGCTGTTGCTGGGTGGTGCGCAGCCGCAGGCCGGACAGCCGGCCACCGCAACGCTGGATCCCGATCCGGCGGCGCAGCGCTCGCCGGCGGCTCCCGTCACCCCGGCCGCAGACGTACCGGTTGCCGACAAGCCTGCCGCTGCCCGGGATGACAGTGCGGCGGTTGGCGACGTGCTGCTGCCGCCGCCGGAGGCAACCCGGGTACTCTGGCGCCTGTATGGCCAGGAGCCCCCCCGCGGCCGCAGCCTGTCCGCGGGAGGCCCGCTCCGGGGTCGCGTGCCTGGAAGCCACGGCGACCACCTGGGATGAGTTGGGCGGGATCGACAGGCCTTTGTTGCTCTCAGTGGTGACCGCGGAGCGTTTCGCTGCGGAAGTCCTGCTGCTCGGTATCGAGGGTCGCCACGCGTGGGCGTGGAGTGGCGGCGCGACCGTGCGGGTCGCCCTCGCCGACCTGGGACCGCTGTGGACCGGTTCTTACCGTTACTTGTGGCACCCGCCCGCCGGGTTCGCCGGTCCGCTCTCGATGGGTGATTCGGGCCCCGCCGTCGCAGCGGTAGCAGAGCTGTTAGCGAGGCTGGACGGGCAGCCGCGGCCGCTGGCGCAGGACGAATTCAACGCCGCGTTGCAGCAGCGGGTGCGGCTGTTCCAGCGCCGCGAGGGCCTGGCGGACGACGGCGTTGTTGGCGTGCAGACCCTGCTGGCGCTGAACCGCCGGCTGCAACTCGATCCAGGCGCGCAGGTCGCGCGCGAAACACTGGCCGCAGGCGGCCGGGAGGTCCCGACCCCGTGAAGTTGTCGCCAGAGTTGCCAGATCGCGCTGGAGTACAGTCGTGTCCCTGATCCTCGATGCCCTGAACCGTTCGCGGCGGGAGTCGGAGCAGGTGCCGGGAATAGATGCGCCGCTTCCAGCGAGCGCCCCTGCGCGGTCGAGTTACCTGCCCTGGGTGGCGCTTGCCGCGGCGTTGCTGCTGATTGCCTGGCTGCTGGTCGAACGGCAGACGCCCGCCGAAAAGCCGGCGCCCGCGGACGATGGAGCCGTGGCCGCACTGTCGAACAACGTTGCGAGTGCGCTGACCTCGGTCAAGGCAGAGCTGCAATCGCGTGCTGCCGAGGAAGACCCCGGCCCACGGGTCGCTGCCCAACCGGCGCTCGCGCCGACCCCTCCGGCCGCCACGGCGCCCGCCGATAAGCCCGCGCCCGGAGACGATGGGGCCGTGGCCGCACTGTCGAACAACGTTGCGAGTGCGCTGACCTCGGTCAAGGCAGAGTTGCAATCGCGTGCTGCCGAGGATGACCCCGGCCGACAGTTCGCTGCCCAGGCGGCGCCCGCGCCGGCCCCTCCGGCCGCCACGGCGCCCGCCGGTTCGGGCGCCCAGGCACCGTCGCCAGCAGCGCCCCCACCTGGTCCTGTGCAGCAGTCCGCCGCTGC
>JAWVYG010000013.1:0-13109 GCA_033722815.1 Halioglobus sp. | reverse complement strand
GCGACGAGCGGGTGTACCGGGTGGAGTTTCCCGAGCGGCCCGGGGCGCTGATGGATTTTCTCACCGGGCTCGGCCAGCGCTGGAACATATCGATGTTCCACTACCGCAATCACGGCGCCGCCTATGGCCGGATCCTCCTTGGCGTGCAGGTGCCCCGCGGCGAGCGGCGCGCCTTCGCGCAGGTGCTTGAGGACATTCACTACCGCTACTGGGAGGAGACCGACAATCGCGCCTATGAGCTGTATCTGGCAGGGAAAGGCGGCTAAAGGCGTCGAACAGTGGATTTCCTGCAGCTATCTCCGGTCTGTTCTTTTCTTTTGTCTAATCCTGTACTAAGCTCTTGTCAGTTTTGTGAAATAATTACAAATTCAAATAAGTTATAACGCTGCGACAGGCCCGGCCCGAACTGGGCAAGTTTGAAGCAGCAGTTGAGCGAGAGTTGATCCAGTGAAGCGCAAACCTGATGTGTTGGTTGTCCTGGTTGCCGCCTTCGGGATGGGAGTGGCCCTGACCCTTTTCCTGCCCGCCGCGGCCAACGATACGGTTGCCGCACCGGCTTCCGAACTGCACGCCGGCGTCATCATCGGCGACTGACGGCCTAATTCCCCGCCTGGTCCGCCCCGCACTTCACGAGGGCGCGTTCAGTCGCTACAAAATCCAGCAGTACGTCTTTTTCATCCGTGGGAACCCGCTCCACCTGCTGCACGCTGTGGGCCAGTCCCACGCGCAGCGGACCGTCGATACCCGCGAGCGTGCGGTCGTAGTAGCCGGCGCCCATGCCCAGCCGGCCGCCGCTGCTGTCCCAGCCCACCAGCGGCAGGAAGACAATGTCGATGTCGCCGGGCTCGGTGCGCGGCGCGTCCTCGCCTGGCTCGGGGATGCCGTAGCGGTTGCTGCACAGGTTCTGTCCGGGATTCCACTGCGCGAACGCCAGTGACTGCGCCCTGCTCGCCACCGGCAGCAACAGCCGTTTGCCCTGCGCGCGTGCGAGGTCGGCCAGGGGGCCGGTACCTATCTCGCCGTCATTTGGCAGGTACAGTGCAATGCAGCCGGCGGCGTCCCAGCCGGGCAGTGTGCTGACGATAGAGGCAAGTTGGCTGGCGGCCAGTTGCTGTTGCCGCTGGCTGATAGCAGCGCGGCGCTCGCGCAATTGCCTGCGCAGCAAGGCCTTCTGGGCTGAGAGGTCGTGCATAAAGGGTTTCCCGGCATACCGCTGACAGCGCTGCCCTTGAACCCGATGGTCCAAGGTGGTGGTCCCTGCACTGCATCAGGCTTTCCGGACCGGGCCGGACATGCACACCTGCAGCATCGAGGAACCCCCGATTACAAATTATCGGCTCGAGGACTGTCTGCCTGGCGAATACGCCAGGTACCCGTGAAAAGTATAGCCCAGAATGCGGTGGGTTCGGCCAGTAGAAACCGGACAAAAGTCGGTTTTTGTGACGTGCTAGCTGATTTCCATCTGGCGCAGGTCGTAGAGCGCTTCGTCCAGTTTGCGGTTGAGGCGCAGCATGGCGTCGCTGCCCGCCTTGCCGCCACCGCCCTGGCTGGCCTGCAACAGCTCGTAGCTGATGTTGAGCGCCGCCATGACCGCGATGCGCTCGACGCCGATCACCTTGCCGGTGTCGCGTATCTTGCGCATCTGCTTGTCGAGGTACTTGGCGGAGGTTGTCAGGTCTTCCTCCTGGCCTTCCGGACAGGCGACCTGATATTCTTTTTCCAGGATCTTTACAGAAACAGTGTTTGGCTGGCTCACGCTCGTCACTCCAGGGTGCGCAGACGATCAATCATGGCTTCAACTTTCGTGCGAGCGAGTTCGTTCTTGTCGATCAGCTCTTTGCGCTCGCGTTGCCACCCCGCCTGGCTTTTTTTCAGTGCCTGATTCTCGCGATCGAGGTCCTGGCAAAGGCTGATCAGGTCGTCGATTTTCTTTTCCAGCGCTTTCAGTTGGTTCTGTGCCATGGCGGTATACTGGGACTGGTGTTACTGGTGGACTACTATAGAGCCGCCGATGTGTGAGGTCAACGCGACAAATGGTAGATAATTCAATAGCCTGCCAAGCTTTGTTTAGCGCGTTCCGACACTGTGGCGAAATGCGCCAGACATTTTTCGGAGACGTGGGAAATGTACGACAGCGAGGGTACGTCCAGCGCCCCCTTCAGCTTTGACGAGATGGCAGACCACCTGCTGGAGCAGGGCGCGGCCGCGTCGCCGTCCCAGGTACACGGCTGTCTCAGCGGCCTGCTGGCGGCCGGCGCCGATGCCCGCGGCGAGTTCGGGCTGGATGCGCTCAGTCGCGCGCTGGATATGGCGGCGCACGGCGACCTGGCCGACCAGATCATGCGCCTGTACCGCGTAACCGCCCAGGCGATGGCGGACGAGGACTTCATCTACAACCTGCTGCTGCCCGATGACGAGGCCGAGATGGAGGTGCGGGTGAGCGCGCTGGCCGCCTGGTGCAGCGGTTTCCTCGCCGGTGTAGCCTACGCTTCAGCGGCGGACAGCGACGGCAGCAAGGCCTGGTCTTCCGATGCCAGGGAAATCCTCGAGGACATCGCCGCCGTATCCCAGGCGGCGGTCGGCGTGGACGAAACCGAACAGGAGTCCGAGGCTAATTATATGGAGCTGGTCGAGTATCTTCGTTTCGCGGTCTTGAACCTGGTCGCGGAGAACGAGGCCAAGGCGAATTTCACTTCCCTGACAAGGGACCCGGACGAGCCGCTGCACTAGGCTTGGGCGGATCGGGCAACAGGTTTTTGCCGCGGCGCATCCAGGTGCGCGCGGGTAACGGGCGGCACGCAGTGTATGGCAATCAGTAAGGCAGAATACGCGCGCAGGCGGCGCAAGCTGATGGGGCAGATGGAGGCGAACAGCATCGCCATCATTCCGTCCGCCAAGGAGCAAGTGCGCAGCCGCGATACCCACTTCAGCTTCCGGCAGGACAGCGATTTTTTCTACCTGTCGGGCTTTTGCGAGCCGGAGTCCGTGCTGGTGTTGATTCCTGGCCGGCGGCACGGGCAGTTCGTGGTGTTCTGCCGCGAGCGCGACAGGCAGATGGAACTGTGGGACGGTTACCGCGCCGGACCGGAAGGGGTGTGCGCGAAGTACGGCGCCGACGACGCCTTTCCCATCGGCGATATCGACGACATCCTGCCGGGGCTGATAGAGGGGCGCGAGCGCGTCTACTACTCGATGGGTCGCAGTGCCGAGTTCGACCGGCACATTATGAGCTGGGTCAATACCATCCGCGCCAAGGAGCCCTCGGGGGCGGTGCCGCCGGGAGAATTCACCGACCTTGATCACCTGCTGCACGAACAGCGCCTGTACAAGAGCGCGGCCGAACAGCGCGTGATGCGCCGCGCCGGCGCAATCACCGCCGCGGCACATGTGCGCGCGATGCGCGCCTGTGAGCCGGGCCTGTTCGAGTACCAGCTCGAGGCGGAGCTGACCCACGAGTTCGCAACCCGCGGTGCACGCCACCCCGCCTACGCCAGCATTGTGGGCGGCGGCGCCAATGCCTGCACGCTGCACTACGTCGAGAATGACGCCAGGCTGCGCGACGGCGATCTCGTGTTGATCGACGCCGGTTGTGAACTGGAGGGCTACGCCGCCGACGTGACACGTACATTCCCCGTCAATGGGCGCTTCAGCGCACCGCAGCGTGCGCTCTACGAGCTGGTTCTGAAGGCGCAGCACGCGGCGATTGCGGCGATAAAGCCCGGCAACCACTGGAACCATCCCCACGATGCCAGCGTCAGGGTCATCACCGAGGGCCTGATCAAGCTGGGCCTGCTCAAGGGCACCCCGGGCAAGCTGATCAAGGCCGGCGCCTACCGCGAGTTCTACATGCACCGCGTGGGGCACTGGCTGGGCCTGGATGTGCACGATGTCGGCGACTATCGCCTGGACGGTTCCTGGCGACTGCTGGAGCCGGGAATGGTGATGACGGTGGAGCCCGGGATCTATGTCGCGCCCGACAAGCCCAGGGTGGCGAAGAAGTGGCGCGGGATAGGTATACGCATCGAGGACAATGTCGTGGTCACCGACAGCGGCTGTGAAGTCATCTCGGGTGACGCGCCAAAAACGCCCGACGAGATCGAGGCGCTCATGGCCGGGGCGAACGATGGCTGAAAAGTTCGACATCGTGATTGCCGGTGGCGGCATGGTGGGAGTGAGCCTGGCGCTGCAGCTGGGCAGCGTGATGCCCGAGGCCACCTCCATACTGCTGGTGGAGAGCTTCGCACTGCCGGAAGAAGACCCGGGGCAAGCCGCCGCCTATCATCCCTCCTTCGACGCGCGGTCCACCGCGCTCAGTTACAGTTCACAGCTCATCTACGAACGAATCGGTGTATGGGACGTGCTTAGGCAGTGGACCTGCCCGATAGAACGGATACATGTGTCCAGCAGGGGCCGCTTCGGCAGCGCCGTGCTGGACGCCGCGAATTACGATTGGCCGGCCCTGGGCCACGTGGTTGAAAACGCCTGGCTGGGCAGCGCGCTGATCCAGGCGCTGCATCACCAGGGCCGCGTGGCCACTGCCAGTCCCGCCAGCGTTGCCGCGGTGGAAATGCTGCAGTGCGGTGTACGCCTGCATATCGAGGGGCGCGAGGAGGGCGAGGTCGAAGCGGAACTGCTGGTGGTGGCGGACGGCGCGAATTCCGGTATCTGCGAACAGCTCGGCGTGCTGGCGCAATCGCGCCCCTACGGCCAGCACGCGTTGATCGCCAACGTCGCCACCGACCAGCCCCACCGCGGGATGGCATTCGAGCGCTTCACCAACGAGGGCCCGATTGCGTTGCTGCCGCTGTTGCCCGCCGACGGCGGGGCGCATCGCAGCGCGCTGGTGTGGACGCTGCCGCCGCGACGGGCACAAGCGCTGTTGGACGCCTCTGCCGAGGCGTTTCTCGCCCAGCTGCAGGAGCGCTTCGGCTATCGATTAGGTCGCATGCTCGAGGTCGGCCAGCGGCACAGTTATCCCCTGTCACTGGTGCGTTCCGACGAGCAGGTCAGGCAGGGTGTCGTGGTCATGGGCAACGCAGCGCACGCCCTGCACCCGGTGGCCGGACAGGGTTTCAACCTCGCCCTGCGCGATGTCGCCGAGCTGGTCGCGGAGCTGGCGCAGGGCGCCGCGGACGGTGTGTCGGCGGGCGAACTGGCACTGCTGCGGCGCTACCAGGCGCGCCAGCGCGACGACCAGGAGCGGACGATAGGCTTCAGCGACAAGGTGCCGGGGCTCTTCATGCACGCAGACCCCCTGCTCGGGCTGGGCCGTGACCTGGCGCTCGCGGGGCTGGACGTGCTGCCGTTTCTCAAGCGGGAGTTCGTGCGCCACGCCGCCGGCGTGGCGGCCATGGGGCAAATAGCCGATGGCTGATGTACCGCGCCATGACGTCGTCATCGTCGGTGCCGGCATCGCCGGGGCGTCACTGGCGCTGGCCCTCGCGGACCGGGGCCTGCGGATAGCGCTCGTCGAAGCGAGGCCACTGGCCCCACCGCCGCTGCCGGAAGCCGCCGGCCTGCGAGACTTCGACGCGCGGGTGAGCGCCCTGACGCCGCGCTCGCGCGACCTGCTGCGGCAACTGGGCGCCTGGGAGGCGATAGAGAATTACCGCTACTGCCCCTACCACCATATGACCGTGTGGGACGCCGAAGGTACGGGGCTGATCGAGTTTGACCGTGCGGAGGTGGATGCCCCGGCGCTCGGGTTCATCGTCGAGAACCGGGCCATCGTCCACGCACTGTTGCACAGGGCGCAGCAATCACGGGACATCGAACTGCTTGGCGGGGCCGCACTGCTGGCCTGCACCCGCGGCGACGACTCGAGCCAGGTCATCGAGCTGGAGGGAGGAGGCGAGCTGGTGACGGATCTGCTGGTGGCGGCGGACGGTGCGCAGTCCCGTGTGCGGCAGCTGATGAATTTTCGCACCCGGGAGTGGGATTACGGTCACCACGCGCTGGTCGCTACCGTGGAGACCGCCCGTACCCACGATGACACCGCCTGGCAGCGCTTCATGCCCACCGGGCCGCTCGCGTTGCTGCCGCTGCAGGCGCGGGATGGTCGCAACTTCTGCTCTATCGTCTGGTCCCTGCAGGAGGACCGCGCGCAGGACATCCTGGCGCTGGACGACGCCGCGTTCTGTGCCGCGTTGACCGAGGCCAGTGAGAGCCGGCTGGGAACGGTACTGGCCAGTTCCCCGCGCCACGCTTTTCCACTGCGCCAGCGCCACGCGGTCGACTACGTGCAGCCGGGGGTCGCGCTGGTTGGCGACGCCGCGCACACGATCCATCCGCTGGCGGGACAGGGCATCAACCTGGGCCTGCAGGATGGGGCGGTACTGGCCGACGAGATCATCCGCGGCGGCGCCAACGGTGTCAGCCCAGGGCAGTTGCAGTTGCTGCGGCGCTACCAGCGCCGGCGCAAGGGAGAGAACCTGCTGATGATGGGGGCGATGGACGGGTTCAAGCGCCTGTTCGAGGAGCCTGCACTGCCGGTGCGCTGGTTGCGCAGCGTCGGTATGCGCAGCGTGGACCGGATGGCGCCGGTGAAGCAGCAACTCATGCGCCACGCGATGGGGATACAGTGACCGGGGGGAGGTCGCGCGCGTCGCGGCGAAGATTGTTTTTCGCGGATTGACCGTTAGAATGGGCCGCGACGCCGACGCCTTCCGGGACGCGAACCGGACCCCGCCGCGCCCGGCGGCCTGAACAAGTGCCGGCGGAGGCCCGGACACCGCCCCAGGGGAACACTATGAGCCAGACACCTGAAGAACTGAAATACGCCGCCACCCATGAGTGGGCGCGGCTGGAAGAGGATGGCACCGTCACCGTGGGTATCACGGACCACGCCCAGCACGCCCTGGGAGACGTGGTTTTTGTCGAGCTGCCGGAGCTTGGTGCGGGCCTGGATGCCGGCGACGAGGCCGGCGTGGTCGAGTCGGTCAAGGCCGCCTCGGACATCTACGCGCCGGTGGCGGGCGAGGTGATTGCCGTGAACGAACGGCTCGAGGACGAGCCGGAGACCGTCAATAGCGACCCCTACAACGACGGCTGGTTCTACAAGCTGCAGCCCACCGATACCAGTGAACTGGATGCGCTGCTGACTGCCGAGGCCTACCGGCAGCAGTGTGAAGACGAGTAATACCCGCCCCCCGGGCTGACGCCATGGACCTGTATCTGCGCAAGGGCGCGGAGCGGCGCGTGCGCGCCGGCCACCTGTGGATCTATTCCAACGAGGTCGACTCGCAGCGCTCGAGCCTGGGCGGCTTCGCATCGGGAGACTGTGTGCTCGTGCGCAGCGCAGGCGGTGAGCTGCTCGGATCCGCGTGGATGGAGCCGGGTTCGCTGATCTGTGCGCGGCTGTATGCGCCGCGCAGCGATCAGCCCTTCGACCGGGGCCTGGTGACGGCGCGTCTGGCGCAGGCGCTGGCAGTGCGCGAGGAATTCTTCGACAACCCCTACTACCGGCTCGTCTACGGCGACAGCGACGGCCTGCCCGGGGTGGTTGTCGACCGCTTCGGTGCTTACCTCGTGCTGCAGCTGCACAGTGCCGGGCTGGAGCAATACGCGGACGAGCTTACCGGCGCACTGGTCGATATGATCAACCCGGCAGGCGTGCTGCTGCGCGGCGACAGTCGCAGTCGCCGCGAACAGGGGGAGGCCGCCGGCGCACGGGTGAGCTACGGCGACGTGCCGCGGAGTGTGCCGCTCATCGAGAACGGCACCCGCTTCAGCGCCCCCGTGTACAGCGGCCAGAAAACCGGCTGGTTTTACGATCACAGGCTGTCCCGTGCGCTGCTGGGCAGCTGGGTGCGCGATGCAGCGGTGCTCGACGTGTACAGTTACGTCGGCGCCTGGGGCGTCCAGGCGGCCGCCCGCGGTGCCAGCGCGGTGACCTGCGTGGACAGCTCCGCGCCGGCGCTGGAGCAGGTGGAGGCCAATGCCGCGCTGAACGACGTGCAGGGGACGGTGACGACGCTGCGCGGCGCCGCGTCGGAGGTAATGACCGACCTGGCCGCTGCCGGCAGCCTTTACGACGTGGTGGTGCTCGATCCTCCCGCCTTCATCCAGCGCCGAAAGGACCTGAAGAAAGGTATCGCGGGCTACCGCCGCATCAACGAGCAGGCCCTGCGCCTGCTGCGCCCCGGCGGCATGCTGGTGTCGGCCTCCTGTTCCATGCACCTGCAGCGCGCCGACCTGTTGCACGCGGTGCAGCAGGCGGCGGTGCGCGCCGGTTGTGCGGTGCAACTGCTGGCGCAGGGCGGCCAGGGCCCGGATCACCCGGTGCACCCGGCCATCGCGGAGACCGAGTACCTGAAAGCGTTGTTCCTGCGGCGCTGCGCCGAATGAGGCGCAGGTTACCGCCCGTACTCACTCGCGCAGTGAGATGACCTGCCAGCCCATTTCGCGGGCGCGCGCGAGCAGCGTCGCGTCCGGGTCCACCGCGACGGGATTGTCAACGAGCTCCAGGAGCGGCAGGTCGTTGTGGGAATCGCTGTAGAACCATGCGCCGTGCAGTGACAACTGCCGTTCCTGCAGCCACTCGTGCAGCCGCGTTACCTTGCCCTCCCGGTAGGAGGGCACCCCGGCAGGTTCACCGGTATACACGCCCTGGGCCACCTCGGCGTCGCAGGCGATGAGTTCGTCCACGCCGAGAGCGCTGGCTATCGGGCCGGTGATGTATCGGTTGGTGGCGGTAATGATGAGTAGCTCGTCGCCACTGTCGCGGTGCCGTTGCAGCAGTGCATGCGCGCGCGGCAGGAAGATCGGCTCGATCTTTTCGCGCATGAACTGCCGGTGCCAGCGGGCAGCCACCTCGACGCGCTGTCCCTTGAGGGGGCTCAGGGCGAAGCGCAGGTAGGCCATGATGTCCAGTTCACCGCGCTCGTAGTCGCTGTAGAAGCGATCGGCCTGCGCACGGAAGTTGGCACTGTCAACCAGGCCCTGCTCTGCTGCGAATTGGGCCCACAGGTGATCGCTGTCACCGCCGATAAGCGTGTTGTCCAGGTCGAATATTGCCAGCGTCACCGTGCGCTCCTTGGCGGGAAAGGCGCAAAGCATAGCGATTGCCCCGCGCTGAGTAAATTTTCGCCAGATTTCTCAGTGCCGTGAAAGTGTGGAACAATAAACCGCTCATATAATCAGCGGTACCGCAGGTGATAGATTCAGACGGTTTCCGACCGAACGTGGGGATAATGCTGGCCAATGACCGCGGCCAGTTGCTGTGGGCGCGCCGGGTAGGCGGGCGCAACGCCTGGCAGTTCCCGCAGGGCGGCATCAATTCCGGCGAGACGCCCGAACAGGCGCTGTACCGCGAGTTGCACGAGGAGATCGGCCTGCAGCCCGAGTCGGTCGAGGTGTTGGGAAGCACGCGCGGCTGGTTGCGCTATCGCCTGCCCAAACGCTACATCCGCAAGGGCCAGACGCCGGTCTGCGTGGGCCAGAAGCAGAAGTGGTTCCTGTTGCGCATGCTCGAAGAAGATGCCGCGGTGCGCCTGGATGCGAATGACACCCCGGAATTCGATCGCTGGCAGTGGGTCAGCTACTGGTACCCGCTGGAACAGGTGATCTCCTTCAAGCGGGAGGTGTACCGCCGCGCCATGAAAGAACTCGCCCAGCCCCTGTGGCGCCACACCGACGGGGCAGGGCGCTGATGGCCACGCTGGAGACCCTGCGCCACATAACGCAGGAGGTGAACGCGGCCAGCGGGCTGGGCGACGCACTGGAAATCATCGTCGGCCGCGTCCGCGACGCCATGGGTACCCAGGTGTGCAGCGTCTACATGCGCGACCCGGCCACCGCCCGCTACATCTTCCGCGCCACCCGTGGCCTGAACCCCGAACTGGTCGGCGAGGCCAGTCTGGCACAGGGGGAGGGGCTGGTGGGCCTGGTCGCCGAGCACGCCGAGCCGGTCAACCTGGAAAACGCGGCCGAACACGAGAAGTTCCAGTTCCTTGAGGGTATCGGCGAGGAGAATTTCCACTCGTTCCTCGGCGTGCCCATCATCCACCAGCGCAAAGTGCTGGGAGTACTGGTGGTGCAGCAGGCCGAACGCCGCCGCTTCGACGAGAGCGAGGTGTCCTTCCTGGTCACCCTGTCGGCGCAGCTGGCGGGCGTCATTGCCCATGCGCAGGTGACGGGCTCGGTGGATCCCGGGGCGGAAAGCGGCGCCAGGCGCGCCAAGATCTCCGGCATCCCGGGTGCGCCCGGTGTGGCGATCGGCACGGTGGTGGTGGTGACGCCCGGCGCCGACCTGTACGCCGTGCCGCAGCGCTCGGCAGAAGACCGGCGCAAGGAGGTGCGGGCGTTCCGCGAGGCGCTGGACAGTGTGCGCAAGGACATCCAGGTGGTTGCCGACAACCTCGGCTCGGAACTCAGCCCGGAAGACCACGCCCTGTTCGATGTCTACCTCAATATCCTCGACGATTCGTACATCGGCTCGGAGGTGGTCAGCCTGATCAAGTCCGGCCAGTGGGCCCAGGGCGCGCTGGCCCAGGTGATGATCGAGCATATCCGCCATTTCGAGCGCATGGAGCACAGCTACCTGAAAGAGCGCGCGGTGGACGTGAAGGACCTCGGCACCCGGGTGCTGGCCTACCTGCAGGCCTCCGACCAGGAGGAGGTCGTCTACCCGGACCAGGCAATCCTCGTGGGGGACGAGCTGACCGCGTCCTCGCTGGGCGAGATCCCGCGGGAAAAACTCGCCGGCCTTATCTCGGTGCGCGGCTCCGGCACCTCTCACGTGGCGATCCTGGCGCGGGCGATGGGCGTGCCCACGGTCATGGGCGCGGTGGACCTGCCCTATACGCGGCTGCGCGACCACGAACTGATCATCGACGGCTACAACGGCGCCGTCTACGTAAATCCCGAGCCGGAGGTCAGGGCGCGCTTCCAGGAAATCCTGGACGAGGACAAGGCGCTGTCGCGTGACCTCGAGTCGCTGCGCGACGAGCCCTGCGTCACGCTGGACGGGCAGCGCCTGCCGCTGTGGGTGAACACGGGCCTGATGGCGGATATCAGCCGCTCGCTGGAACAGGGCGCGGAGGGTGTGGGCCTGTTCCGCACCGAGGTGCCGTTCCTGCTGCGCGACCGCTTCCCCAGTGAGGAGGAGCAGCGCCAGATCTACCGCAGCCAGCTGGAGGCCTTCGCCCCCAAGCCGGTGACCATGCGCACGCTGGATATCGGCGGCGACAAGTCACTGCCTTACTTTCCCATCGAGGAGGACAACCCGTTCCTGGGCTGGCGCGGCATCCGGGTAACGCTGGATCACCCCGAGATCTTCCTGTCGCAGGTGCGCGCCATGCTCAAGGCCAACGAGGGCATCGGCAACCTGCGCATCATGCTGCCGATGATCTGCAACGTCGAGGAGCTCGCCGAATCCCTCGAGCTGATCAACCGCAGTCACCGCGAACTGCGCACGGAGGGTTTCGAGGGCGAGCTGCCGCCGGTGGGCGTGATGATCGAGGTGCCGGCGGCGGTTTACCAGGCGCGCGATCTCGCCCGGCGCGTGGATTTCATGTCCGTGGGCAGCAACGACCTGACGCAGTACCTGCTCGCCGTGGATCGCAACAATGCGCGGGTGGCCGAGTTGTATCACTCGCTGCACCCGGCGGTATTGCGCGCCCTCGCCGACGTGGCCAGCGCCAGTCGCGCCGAGGGGGTCACCGTGAGCATCTGCGGCGAGCTGGCCGGCGACCCGGGAGCGGCGCTGCTGCTGCTCGCCATGGGTTACGATGTGTTGTCGATGAACTCGACCAGCCTGCCGAAGGTGAAGAAAGCGCTGCGCAATGTCCGCACCGAGGAGGCGCAGGCGCTGCTTGACCAGGCCATGCAAATGGACCACGCCGCCGATATACATCGGCTCCTCGAGCAATTCCTCTCCTCACACGGCATGGAGAAGTTCATCCACGCGCCGGTCGACTGATCCGCTGCGCGGCCCTGTCATGGCCGCGGCCGCGCCACGTTGAAGTCGTATTCGTTCACGGCGCTGACGTTGCCGTCGCTGTCGAAACTCTGCTCGCGCCAGCTGGCGAGCCCGTTGTCGTCGATGCACAGCGTGGTGGTGGAGCGCGTGCCGTAGCCTGGCGTCACGATAAACTGGGCGGACAGCAGGTGGTCCATTTCACCGTGCAGCCGCTGCGACTGCAGTGCCAGCGGATCGGCAAGCGCGCGGTCCCCGACGACCGCGGCGAGCTTGTCGTGGTCGACCTCCCCGTGTTGCAGCAGCCGCGTGAGTTTTTCCGTGCCGGCCACGACCTTGGGCCAGGGCGTGTCCAGGCGGGCATTGCTGAGCCCGTAGATGCCGGGCGGCAGGGGCTGGGGGCTCTCGCGGTCCGCGTTGTCCAGGTACCACAACTCCCCGTCGGCCCCCGCCAGCAGGTTGAAGCCTGCGTACTCGGTGGCCCGGCCCGCCACGGCGGCGAGGTAGTCCCGCGGTGATTCGTCACCGAGCAGGAAGTCCAGCGGCAGTTCGCCGCGTGAACGTGGCGCGGGGGATGTGCGTGCGGGGTCGCGGAAATTGGTCACCGCGGCGAAGCGGCCCGCGCGGGTGACCCCCATCCAGGTGCCGCCCAGTTCCAGGTCCTGCCCGGCCAGCAGGCCCGGCTGGTCGCGCCAGAAGCGTGAGGCGGCGGTGGCGCGGGCATGAAACTCGTCGCGGTTTGCGGCCACGACCAGCGGGTAACGCGCGCTGGCGCCGTGGGCGAGTATTACCAGGCACATAAAACGGTTCCGTTTGCCTCCGACAATTGTGTACGACCACCCGGTGGATGATAATACGCGCTTGTGCAATCTCCACCGGTTTTCGCTGATACCCCACAATGCTCGCCTACCCGCAAATAGACCCGGTCGCCATTGCGCTCGGCCCGGTGAAGGTCCACTGGTATGGACTGGCCTACCTGGCCGGTATCGCCATCGGCTGGTGGATGGCCTCCTACCGCTGCCGGCGCCCCTGGTCGCCGGTGCGCCGCGAACAGCTCGACGACCTGGTGTTCTACGTGGCCCTGGGGGTGATTCTCGGCGGCAGGTTCGGCTATACGCTGTTCTACGGCGCCGGGCGCATCGCCGAGGACCCGGGCTGGCTGCTGCGGGTATGGGAGGGCGGCATGTCCTTC
>JAWVYG010000012.1:0-13291 GCA_033722815.1 Halioglobus sp. | reverse complement strand
GAGGCCAACCAGGTGCACCGCACCGGGGTGTTCGGGGCCCTTTGCGGCGGCGCGCCGAAAACCGCCGACTCCGTGGAGGGCGCCACCCTGGACGTGCTGATCTCGGACGCCATCGGCACCCGCACCCGGTTCCGCTCGCTGGAGATGGCGGCCACCGGCAGCTCCCGCGACAGCAACAGCCTGCGCGACGTGAGCAGCGTCAATCCGTCCGAGCCCAGCGCCCTGGGCCTGTACACGCGCATCTTCGGCCCGGGATTCGCCGACCCCAACGCCGCCGAATTCACACCCGACCCGGGCGTGCTGCTGCGCCAGAGCGCCCTATCCGTGGTGGGGGAGGACCGCAAGCGCCTGGAGCGCGCCCTCGGCGCCGGCGACCGTGCCCGGCTGGACCAGTACTTCAGCGCGCTGCGGCAGCTGGAGCTGCAGCTGGAGCTGCAGACAAAGCAGCCGCCGCCTATGGAGGCCTGCGCCATTCCCGCGGCGCCGCAGGACGCTCCGCTGAACAAGGAGATCGACAACGTCATGGCGAACCACGCCCTGATGTCCGAGGTGCTGGCGCTGGCGCTGGCCTGCGACCAGACCCGCGTGTTCAACATGTTGTTCTCCGACCGGGCGTCGGGGCTGCGCATGCCCGGGACTGCCGACACGCACCACACCCTGACCCATGAAGAGCCGCGCGATCCCGAACTGGGCTACCAGCCGAAGGCGACGTTCTTCGTGCAGAAGAGCATGGAAGCCTGGGCGCAGTTCGTACAGACACTCGACGCCGTACCCGAGGGCGACGGCACCCTGCTGGACAACTGTTTGGTGATGGCGCTGTCGGAAACCTCGGAGGCGAACACTCACAGCGTCGTCGGCCTGCCGTTCATGACCGCGGGAACCGCCGGCGGCCGGGTGAAAACCGGGTTGCACGTCAGCGGCGTCGGCGAATCCGCCAGCCGCGTCGGGCTGACCATGCAACAGGCCATGGGCCTGAACGTCGGGCAGTGGGGCACCGACCAGAACCGGACGGACCGGGCCATCAGCGAAATACTGGTGTGAGTCGCAGGTGCACCGCGACCGCCGGCGGCCGCTTCCAGGCCGGGAGCGCCGCGCGAGACAGGCGGCGGCCGCCTGGTCTATCCTGAGCATCGAGGCGGGCAAACCGCGACCGGGAATATCGCCATGCGTACAGTCATTGCCATCACCCTGATCGGCCTTCTGGCCGCCTGCGGCGACGACACCTCCTCCGTCGTCGCCACCGAGCAGGTCAAGGCAAAGGCCGCGCAGGAAAAACTGCTCGGCTTCGTCTTCACCCAGTGGGAATACGATATTCCGCGCGCGGATCCCGGCGAATGCCCCGACGGCATGAACATCACCGAGGAGGAATTCTTCTCCGACGAGTACGACGCGGTACGCGAGGAGGTCAAGCAACGCTGGGAGGCCGGCGACCGCGAGGGCGCGCTGGCACTGCTGCCGGAAGATTCCTGCAAGAACCCGACGGCCTGGCCGGACCCGGGGCACATCCTGTTCGAGGGCAATGCCTCCGTGGCGGGTCTGGACCTCGACGGCGAGCACTCCACGGCCGACGCGCCCGGCCAGTGCGCGCACAACGACTTCACCGGCACGGACGGCGCACAAGGCATCGACAACCAGCACTGGCGACTCATGGGTTGCGTCAAGGGCTACCGCCCCGACGGGCTGTTCGACCGCCTGTTCGACACCGGCAACCCGATCCTCGAGAACGGCTACTCCACCCTGCTGGAGCTGAAGCTGGTGGAGGGCACCGAGCAAAACGGCAGGGTGGAGGCGCGCCTGTTCACCAGCGCCGGCCCGGTCACCAAGGACGCCAACGGCGCGGTGGTGCGCGACATGAGCCAGATAGTGCACGAGGATTCCACGTACCACTCGCAACCCTTCCCCGGAGAGATCCGCGACGGCGTGCTGACCGCGGGCCCGGTGGACGCGAAGCTGAAATTCAAGGTGCAGGCCATCGACAACCACTATTACTTCCGCGACCTGAGAATCCGGGCAAAAATCCTGCCCGATGGCGGGATCGATGGCATACTGGCGGGGTACTGGGATATAGACAACGTGTTCAACTTTCTCACCGAAGTGTATATCGGCCCCATCCACCTCGGGCGCGCCGCCGCCAACAACATCGGCTACATGTGCGCCGGCGTCTACCACGCACTGCCGCGGGTGGCGGACGGCCACCCGGATCCGCAAACAGGGAAGTGTACCTCCATGTCCACCGTCATCAAGTTTGCCGCGGTACCCGCGTTCGTGATCCAGCCGGAGCCTGCGGCAGTGGCGGCCCGATGAAGAAACTGACACGCAGGCACCTGCTGCGCCAGACCCGCCTGCTGCCGCTGGTGGCAGTGCCCGTGCCGCTGTTGAGCGGCTGTGGCGAGGAACCGGTGAGCGGCTGCTCCGCGCCGGAACTACTGACCCGGGGCGACCTGGAGATGCGCGGTACCATGGCGTACACCGACAGGAGCCCGGATTCCGACCAGACCTGCGGCAACTGCCTGTTTTTCCAGGGCGGGGAGTTCGATGGCTGCGGCGGTTGCAATATCCTCGCGGGCATCATCGACCGCGAGGGCTACTGCGAGTCCTGGGCGCAGAGAATCTGAGATTCGGTGGACTACCTCGACCTGCTGGGCGATCCCGCCTACCGCCACGTGCTCCTCAACCACCTGCCCATCGCGGGGCTGGCCGTGGCGTGGCTGGCCCTGGCCTGCGGGCTTGCCCTGCGGCAGCGCGCAATCACACTACTGGGTCTCGCACTGGTCGCGCTCACGGCGGGCGCCGCCCTGCCGGTCGCGCAGTTCGGCGATGCCGCCTACCCCGCCATTTACGATGCGCTCGACGGCCACGGCCGCGCCTGGCTGGATCACCATGCAGAGGTGGCGGAAACCTGGCTGCCGCTGCTGCTGGCCGCGGCGGCCGCGGCGGTGCTGGCGGCGGTGATCGGCGCGGCCCGACCGCGCCTGCTGGGCGCGGCGTCAGTGCTGGTACTGCTGTTGAGTGCGGCGGCGCTGGTGGGCGTCGCCACGATCGCCAGGACGGGTGGCCAGGTGCAGCACCCGGAGTTCCGCCTGCAGGCGACGCCGGGCTGAGCCCGGCTACGCGGCGCGCAGCGCGCGACCCAGCCGCGCCGTGCCCAGCGCCTCGGTAGCGCCGCCGTCGTGCCAGACCAGCGTGCCGTTGATCAGCACGCTGTCCACCACACCCTCCGAACGGCTCACCATCTGCTTGTGCTGGAACAGCTCGCGGTGGATAAACTCGCGGTGTTCGTTGCTGTCCCAGCCCTGCAGCGCCTCGGGATCGATCAGTACCAGGTCCGCCTGGTCGCCGATCTCCATCCGCCCCACGTCCAGGCCGAAGAACTCGGCGGGCTCGCGGGTGAGCCGCTTCACCACCGTGCTGACCGTGTCCAGCGACTTTTCCTGCGCCAGCTTCAGCGACATCAGGTTGGCGTCGAAGAAGGCCATGTTGGTGATGTGCGCGCCGGAGTCGTTGAAGCCCGGCAGCGTGCTTTCGTGCAACAACAGCTCCAGCGTGGTGTCCCGGTCGAGGTTGCCCACGTCCACCCAGTAGCGGAACTGCTTGTCGTAGGCGCGCATCATGTGCAGCATGAAATCGGCGTCGTCGCCCAGCGGGTTCGGGAACTGCTGCAGCGCCTCGCGCTCCGCGTCCGAGCGCGCCGCGTTGTCGGCGCCGGCCTGGAAGCGCAACACGCGCTCGTACACGGCCTGCAGGGTTTCGCCCTCCCAGTCGGGCACCGGCGCGCCGTCGAACACCATCAGTGACAGTTCGCGTATCACCATGTTGTCCGGCGCGCCCAGCTTCGTGCGCAGGTGGGCGAGGTTGCGCCCGCGGCGGCCGTGCACCCACTCGCTGCGAAAGCGCTCGACAAACTGCGGGTCGTGCAGCAGCGCCATGCGCCCCTCGACATCGTCGTACTCCTTCGCGATCAGCTGCGCCGTGCTGTCCATCTCCTCGAACAGCGGCGACACGATGCCGTCGGACCAGATACGGAAGTTGGTGCCCAGCGCCTGGAAGTGGATATTGCCCTTCATCAATTTGCTGTTGAGGAAGGACGCGAAGCCGAGAAAGGCGCGGTAGCCCTTCGGCATCAGCACGAAGTCCATCGCCGACAGCGCGCTGGTCTTCAGCGTCCTGCCGAACAGGCGGCCGCTGGTCAGCAGGAAGTACAGCGCCGCCTTGGCGCGCTTCTCGATAATCGGCGTCGTCTGCCACACCCGGTCGCGGTCGCGCACCACCCTGAGCAGGCGCTTCAGCTCGCCGAAGCTGGCGAACTGGGTCGGGATGCGCTTGTCGGTGTTGGGTGCGTTGGCCAGGTAGTGGAACGGCAGCCCGTCGGTGCTCATGCCGAGGTAGCCCTGCTCCATGGCATCCTCCAGCAGCTGTTCCATGCGCGACAGTTCAGTCTCGGTAGGCTCGCGACTGATGCTGCCCTGCAGCCCCATGGCCTCCACCCGCAGCATCGAGTGCGGCACGAAGGCGCCGACGTTCGGGCCCAGCGGGATGTCGTCGAAATGATCGAGGTAGTCGCCCGTATTGTCCCAGTGCACGGCCTCCACGCACTGGTTCAGCACAGACTTGGGTATGTTCTCCACGCGTGTGAAGCAGTCGACGATGGGATTCTGCTCCCCGGACTGCTGCCTGCCGAAACTGGTCCCCAGGCTGCAGTTGCCCACCAGCACGGTGGTGGTGCCGTGGCGCACGACTTCCGGCAGCCCCGGCTCCAGGTCGACTTCCAGGTCGAGGTGGGTGTGGATATCCAGGAACCCCGGGGTCAGCCACTTGCCCTCGCCGTCCAGCACCTGCGCCGCCGGGGTGCGCGGCAGGCCGCGTCCGCGGGCGACGATGCGCCCGCCCTTGACCGCCACGTCCTGCACCTCGGGTGCGGCACCGCTGCCGTCGAATACCAGCGCGTTCTGTATCAGCACATCCCAGGTTTTTCTCGACATCTGCCTGCTCCTGCAACCCGTTTCCGCCACGCCTGCGTAGCTATCGATAGAACAGGCCATGGTATCGGAAGCCGCCCGCTTGTTCTATGCTGGGGCCGCCGCCCGCAGGCGCCTGCATCGGCACAAAAACACGACAAACCATGAGGAATTCCAAAGGTGGCGTCACCCAGTTTTGACAACAGCTACGCGCGGCTGGCGGAGCGCTTCTACACGCGCCTGCCCCCGGTGCCGGTGGCGCGGCCGGCACTGATCCGCGTCAACGAGCCGCTGGCGCAGGAACTGGGCATCGACGCCGCCTGGCTCGCCTCCGACGAGGGCATCGCCACCGTGGCCGGCAACCACGTGCCCGACGGCGCCGAGCCCCTGGCCACGGTGTACGCCGGCCACCAGTTCGGCGGTTACAACCCGCAGCTCGGCGACGGCCGCGCGCTGCTGCTGGGCGAGGTGCTGACCGACGATGGCCGTCGCTACGACATCCAGCTCAAGGGCTCCGGGCCGACGCCCTACTCCCGCGGCGGCGACGGCCGTTCCCCGCTTGGGCCGGTGCTGCGTGAGTACATCATCAGCGAGGCCATGCACCACCTCGGCGTGCCCACCACCCGCGCCCTGGCGGCGGTCACCACCGGCGAGCCGGTGCTGCGCGAACAGGCCCTGCCGGGGGCCGTGCTCGCGCGGGTGGCCAGCAGCCACATCCGCATCGGCACCGTCCAGTACTTCGCCGCGCACAGGGACCGCGACGCACTGGTCGAACTGGTGGAGCACGTGATCGCGCGCCACTACCCGTCCGTTGCGGACGCCGACAACCGACCGCTGGCACTGCTGGGCGCCGTGATCGCCGCGCAGGCCGAACTGGTCGCGCGCTGGCAGCTATTGGGCTTCATCCACGGCGTGATGAACACCGACAACATGCTGCTGTGCGCGCAGACCATCGACTACGGGCCCTGCGCCTTCATGGACAACTTCAACCCGCAGCAGGTGTACAGCTCCATCGATCACCAGGGCCGCTATGCCTACCACAACCAGCCGGGTATCGCGCACTGGAACCTGTCGCGCCTGGCGCAGGCGCTGCTGCCGTTGCTGCACGACGACGAGGACGAGGCGGTGGCGCTGGCCCAGGCCGCCATCGACGCCTTTCCCGACCTGTTCCTGGACGCCCATCGCCGGGGCCTGGCCGCGAAGCTTGGCCTGCAGGCGCTGGGCGAGGACGACACCGCGCTGGTGGAGGACCTGTTCCGCACCATGGCCGACGAGCACCTGGACTTCACGCTGACCTTCCGCCAGCTCGCGGACCTGGCCTGCGCGGCCGGACAAGCGCCGCGGCTGGCGGACGACTTCCCCGCGCCCGACGCCCTCGACTCCTGGCTGGCGCGCTGGCGCCAGCGCCTGCAATCCGACCCGCGCGAGGCGCGGCAGCGGCAGCAGGACATGTACCGCGCCAACCCCGCCTTCATACCGCGCAACCACCTGGTGGAGGCCGCCATCGCGGCGGCCTACGACGACGACCTGGCCCCGTTCCACCAGCTGGTGGAGCACCTGCAGTCGCCTTTCGACTACCGCCCGCAGGCGCGCGAGCTGGCCACTCCGCCGCAGCCCGATGAAGTCGTGCGACAGACCTTCTGCGGCACCTAGGGCACCTCTGAACCCTGTAACAGCTTTGTAAAGACAGGCGCCACGGGGGCTTTCATAATCCCTCCCAGCAGCTACACTTCAGTTATCCGGCAAGCACGGATTCGTTACCACCACACTGAACAGGAGATCATCCATGGCGGGAAGCTATGAACTGAAGAAGGCCAAGAACGGTCAGTTCTTCTTTAACCTGCTGGCAGCCAACGGCCAGAACATCCTCAAGAGCGAGATGTACAAGACCAAGGCGGCCGCACTGAACGGCATCGCGTCGGTGCAGACCAACTGCGGCGAGGACGGCCAGTACGAGTGCAAGGAGTCCAGCAACGGCAAGGCCTACTTCGTACTGAAGGCCAAGAACCACCAGGTGATCGGGCAGAGCCAGATGTACGAGTCCGACTCCGGCTGCCAGAACGGCATCGATTCCTGCAAGACCAACGGCTCCACCGAGAACGTCAAGGATCTCACCGAGGGCTGACCGCCGCGCCCGCCTGACGCGGGCACCGTGGTAAGAAATAACGAGGGCGCAACCGCAAACGGGTTCGCCCTCGTTTTTTTTGGGAGAGCATCGCGACTTGCAGATTCGACTATTCGGGGACAGACCCCTTGCTCTGCTTCCGCCGCGCAGCGGCGCGAGGTCGAAGCAGACGGTGCAAAGCAGTATAATGCCGCCTCCCATGCACCCTCGAGCCAGGTACATTGAGCACTGAATTTCTCGGCAGGACCCTGTCCGGCCCGTTCACCATTCCCTCCGGCATCGTCACCACCGCCACCCCCATCATCCAGTATTTTTTTGATCACATACCCGAAGTCGGTGTACTGACCACCAAGAGCATCGGCCTGGAGCCGCGGGCCGGTTACCGCGAGCCGGTGCTGAGCCAGTACGCGCCGGGCTGCTTCGTCAACGCGGTGGGGCTCACCAACCCGGGTGCGGAACAATCGCTGGAACTGCTGGGCGCGCTGCAGGTACCCGATGACCGCTTCCTGCTGACCTCGATCTTCGGCGGCAGCGTCGAGGAGTTCGTGGCGGTGGCGAAGATCCTCGCCCCGGTGTCCAACGGCCTGGAACTCAACCTCTCCTGCCCGCACGCCAAGGGCTACGGCATGGCCATGGGCCAGGACCCGGAACTGGTGCGCGAGATCACCGCCGCGGTGAAGGACTGCGTGGACATCCCGGTCATACCCAAGCTCACCCCCAACACGCCGGACATCGCCGCCATCACCCAGGCCGCGCTCGAGGGCGGCGCCGACGGCCTGTGCGCCATCAATACCGTGGGCCCCGGCTACGTCTCCGCCCACGGCCACCCGGTGCTGAGCAACGGCGAGGGCGGCATGTCCGGCAAGGGCATCCTGCCCACCGGCCTGAAGTGCGTGCGCGCCGTCGCCGCGCAGACCGACCTGCCGGTGATCGGCTGCGGCGGCGCCAGCAGCGCATCCGACGTGCGCGCGTACCGCGATGCCGGCGCCACCGTCGTGGGCATCGGCTCGGCGCTGGTCGGCCTGACCACCGACGAGATCGCCGCCTACTTCCGCGCCCTGGCACGGGACCTCGACGACGGTACCGAACACGCCGAGGGCCATATCCGCTACGACATCGACATGTCCTTCCGCCCGGTCAGCCTGGTGGAGAACCGGCGCGTGTGCGACGACATCGCCCTGCTCACCTTCGACCGCAAGGTGGACGTGCAGGCCGGGGAGTTCATCTTCCTGTGGATTCCCGGGCTCGGCGAGAAGCCCTTCTCCGCCCTGTGCGACGACCCCTTCACCCTGGTGGCGATCGACGTGGGCGAGTTCACCCACGCCCTGAAGGACCTCCCCGCGGGCACGGAGGCCTACGTGCGCGGCCCCCACGGCATGGCCGTGGCGCCGGACAGGGACGCGCGCATCATGGCGGTGGCCGGCGGCACCGGCCTGGCGGCGGTGTACCAGGTGGCGCGGGATTTCGGCAACGCGGAGATCTTTGCCGGTGCGCGCAGCGCCGAGCGCCTGTATTATCTGGATGAATGCCGACAGGTTGCCCAGGTGCACGTGGCGACGGATGACGGCAGCGCCGGCTTCCACGGTGTGGTAACCGAGCGGCTGCGACAGCGGCTGGACGAGATGGGCCCGTCCGAGCGCGAGTCGCTGGTGTTTTACAACTGCGGGCCTGCGCCGATGGTGCACGCGGCCGAGGCCGTGCAGCGCGAGTACTGTGCGCCGCGGCAGATATTCAGCGCCATCGACTACCTCACCAAGTGCGGCGTCGGCATCTGCGGCGCCTGCGCGGCGCCGGACGGCCGCCGGTTGTGTGTCGACGGGCCGTTCCTGCAGGCACAGGCAAAATAAGTGGACTGACTCACATGAGCGAAGAGAAAGGCATTTACCACGCCCCCTGGGAGAAATCTTTCCTGCGGGTCCTCACCCCGCTGGAAGAGTTCATCCACCGCCAGACCACCAGCGGCATCCTGCTCATGATCTGCGCGGTGATCGCGCTGATCATCGCCAACACGCCGCTGCAGGACGAGTACCAGCACCTGCTGCACACCAAGCTGGGCGTCACGTTCGGCGGCATGAGCTTTTCCCTATCGCTGCACCACTGGATCAACGAAGCGCTCATGGCGATGTTCTTCTTCATCATGGGCCTGGAACTGAAGCGCGAGCTGCTGGTCGGCGAACTGGCCTCCCCGCAGCAGGCGCTGCTGCCCATCGTCGCGGCTATCGGCGGCGCACTGGTGCCGGCGCTGTTGTACGTGATGGTCAACCTCTCCACCGGGGCGGTGAACGGCTGGGGCATCCCGATGGCCACCGACATCGCCTTCGCGATCGGCGCGCTCAGCCTGCTGGGCTCGCGCGTGCCGAAGAGCCTGGTCACCTTTCTCATCGCGCTGGCCATCGTGGACGACCTGCTGGCGGTCGCCGTCATCGCGTTCTACTACACCGACAACACCAACTGGGTGGCGCTGGGCTACGTGGCGGGCCTGACCGCCGTATTGTGGTTCCTGAACATGGGCGGTATTCGGCGTGCGCTGCCCTACGCCGCCGTCGGCGCGCTGCTGTGGATGGCCATGCTGGCCAGCGGCGTACACGCGACCATCGCCGGCATCGTCGTCGCCTTCATGATCCCCATACGGCCCAAGTTCGAACCGGACACCTTCCTCGCCCGGGTACGGCAGAACACGGACGACATGGCCGCCTCCATCGCCGAGGACAGGGACATCATTCACAACAACCGGCTGCGCTCGCTGGTCACCTCGCTGGAACACGGCGTACACCTCGTGCAGGCGCCGGCGCAGCGCCTGGAAAGCACCCTGCACCTGCCGGTGGCCTACCTCGTCATACCGATTTTCGCGCTGGCCAACGCGGGCATTCCGATTGAGGCGACGGGCTCAAGCGAGTACCTCACCAACCCCGTCACGCTGGGCGTACTGATCGGGCTGCTGGTCGGCAAACCGCTTGGCATCGTGATCTTCACCTGGCTGGGCATGAAACTCGCCCGGGTAGACCTGCCCGAGGGCCTGGACATGCGCCACGTGCTGGGTATCGGCCTGCTTGGGGGCATCGGCTTTACCATGTCGATCTTCATCGCCGACCTTGGCTTCGAGGGCCAACCCGAGACCCTGCTGATGGCCAAGACCGGTATCCTGCTGGCCTCCGCCGTGGCCGGCGTCAGCGGCTACCTGCTGCTGCGCTTTATCGCGAACAACCCGGGCCCGACTAGCTGAAGCGCCGCTGCAAGCCGGCCAACCGCGTCACGAACGCCTCCGTCGGCGGCCGGTGCCGGCCCAGGACGCGGTACTGGGCGATCTCCAGCCAGAATCCCAACTGGTCGCGGG
This sequence comes from Halioglobus sp., assembly GCA_033722815.1. GTDB lineage: Bacteria > Pseudomonadota > Gammaproteobacteria > Pseudomonadales > Halieaceae > Marimicrobium. The sequence continues at coordinate 2,877 of JAWVYG010000012.1, read as the reverse complement.
TGTCGAAATAGGCGAAGCGGGTGGAGATAAGGCCCGCGTTCACACCGCCCTCGAGGTACAGGGGGTAACCGGCGCGCGGCAGCGCCCGTTTCAGCTCGTCGATATTGTTCTGGTTACAGCACACGTGGTGCAGCGTGAGCGCGCCGTCATCCGGGATCGCGTCGACATAGAAATCGGTGTTCTCCCCCGGGCCCAGCAGCTCGATCTGCTCGTCGTGCTGGTCGCCGCGGGTATAGCCCAGCGCCATCTCCACGCGGACCTTTTTCTTCTGCCCCGCCTCGGTCCAGCCCGGCGCGTCCAGCTTCGCGTGGAAAAAGGGCGCGCTGCCCAGCGCCTCCAGCCGCGCGACCTCGGCGCCCACGTCCGCGCACACCATGCCGTACTGGGCCGGCAGGGACAGGCCGAAGCGCGCCAGGAAGTCCAGCGGCACCAGCCGCCCGAGGGACCTGCCGCCCAGGGCCGTTACGATTTCTTCCCTTGCCATGGGGATACTATAGTACGCGAACAATACGCGCGCCCCGCGCCGCCTGCCCGCAGCGGGTCAGGCCCCGTCGCAGGCACGACGCCCCGCAGCGGAGACCCGGCATGGACATCAGGACGTATCGCGAGCGCGACAGGGAGGAACTCGCGACATTAAAGCGTCTCGAACTGCAGGCCAACCGCGCCGCCACGGTCCGGCCACAGGGCAGTCCACCCCCACCTTATATTAGGCTTTTCTTATTTAGAAATATCTAATATAATGTGCCAATGACTTGCTACCACCACATCGTCGCGTGAGCGCGCAGCCGCGGGACATGGCCGCGATGCAGGTGCACGCCGCGGAAGCCGCGGCCCTGCTGAAAAAGATGGCCAACGAGAGCCGCCTGCTCGTCCTGTGCACGCTGGTCGACGGCGAGATGTCCGTGTCGCAGCTGAACGCGGTCATCCCCCTCAGCCAGTCCGCCCTGTCGCAGCACCTGGCGGCGCTGCGCGAGGCGCAACTGGTCAGCACCCGGCGCGAAGCGCAGACCATCTACTACGCGCTCAACGGCGATGAGGCCACACGGGTACTGGCCGTGCTGCAATCCATCTACTGCCCGGAGTGACGCGGTGCCGACAATGACTGACGGTGGCAACACTCCCCACTGCGCGGCCCCGGCGCACGAGGCCGGCCCCGGCGCGACACGAACGGGTGCGGCCCGGTGTTGACGGTCGAGTACTACAGCGACGTGTTGTGCGTCTGGGCGTGGATCGCGCAGCGCCGCATCGAGGAACTGGTGACGCAGTTCGGGGACCAGGTAGCGGTCCAGTATCGCTACATGGACATCTTCGGTGACGTCGATGCGAAGATGTCCGGCGCCTGGTCCGAGCGCGGCGGCTACGCGGGCTTCGCCGAGCATGTACTGGCCTCGGCCGCCAGCTTCGATACGGCGCCGGTCAACCCGGACAACTGGCAGGGCAACCGGCCGCGCACGTCGGGCAACGCGCACCTCGCCATCAAGGCCGTGGAACTCGCCAGCGGCGCCCCGGCGGCGGCAGCATTCGCGCGCTCCGTGCGCGAGGCCTTCTTTGTCGAGGCGCGCGACGTCGGCAGTCTTGACGTGCTGTTCGATGTACTGCGCAGCGGCGGTCTCCCCGAGGCGCCGGCGCGTGAGCTCATCGACTCAGGTGCGGCCATGGCCGCGCTGCTGGGGGACTACCAGCGCGCCGCCGCGCTGAAGTTGCGCGGCAGCCCGTCCTACGTCATGAACGGCGAGCGCCAGATACTGTACGGCAACGTGGGCTACCGCGTACTCAGTGCGAACGTCGAGGAATTACTGAAACAGGTCGAGCACGAGGCGAGCTGGTGCTAGGCAACGCCAACGGGGCTAAGGAGTAGGACGATGAGCGAACAGCAACCCGAAGAGAAACCCCTGACACTGCTGGAGGTCGCAGGCAGCGTGCTGGCGGCGGGCTTTGGCGTGCAGTCGCAGCAGAACAAGCGCCGCGACTTCACCCGCGGCAAGCCCTGGCAGTTCATCGTGGTGGGCCTGGTGTTTACCGGGCTGTTTCTCGGCGCGGTAATAACGGTGGTCAGCCTGGTCCTGCCGTGACCCGTTCACCACTGGCAGCGCGTTCGAGGAACGCCCGCAGCTTCTCCCGGACCACGTCCAGCCCGGCCACCTCGACCATCATCCTGCGGCTGTTCTCGCACATCTGCAGGTAGCGTTCGCGATCCTCGCGCACGAGCCGGTGACTGTCTTCGAAGGCCGTTTTCAGCGACATCCAGTCGATGCGGTGACGCAGCGTCACCAGCGACTTGCGCTCGTCGAAGGGCCAGAATCCCGGCTGGCTGCCGGAGGCGACGACGAAGGCGTTGTCGGGCCGGATGTAGTCCCGCATCGCCGTGTGGTCCGGCGTGATCGCCGCCACGCCCTGCCCCATGAACTCCATCAACGGCAGGCACTGTCCCTCGCACAGGGAGGTGCTGACGACATAGTGCGAGCACCGGGCCAGGGCCTGCATCTGTGCGTCGGTGAGGAAACCGTGCACCGCCACCACCCGGCACTTGAACGGCGGCAGCGTGGAGAACAGCAGCTTCAGCGTGCCCAGGAACGTGGAGACGTTCTGCGTGCTCATCTTCAGCACCAGCGTGGCGTCCGCCTGGTCGCGGAACGCCCAGCAGAACGCCGTCACCATGTCTTCCCAGTTCTTGCGCCCGTCCTCGGGATTGAACACGCTCGTGTACACGACGCCCCGCAGTGACAGTTCGCTGCCTGCGTCGACCGCTGCCTGCGGCGCGCCGGAGAACACCCCGCGCAGGCGCCGCCACCGCTCGCGCACGCGCAGGCCGAGGGGCTTGCGGTAGCCCTGCGGGCGGCGGATGACAATGCTTTTCACGCCGACGCCCAGCGTGCG
>JAWVYG010000011.1:0-13552 GCA_033722815.1 Halioglobus sp. | reverse complement strand
GTTTGTCACGCTGGCGGCCATGACGGCCGGGCACTTCCTGATCAACATCGGCCCCGTCGACAGTTCCGTGCCATTCACCGTCGCCGCGCTGTGCATGGCGCTGGCGATACTACCCGTGGGCCTGACCCGGCGCAGACAGCCGGAACCGGTCGAGGCCGCCCACACGGGCTTTGCGCTGCTCTACGGGCGCTCCCGCTCGGCGTTCGCAGGTGCACTGCTCTCGGGGCTGGTGGTGGGCAGCTTCTGGTAGCTGGGAGCGGTCTTCGCGCGACGTTACATGGAGTCGCAAATGGAGGTGGCGCTGTTCATGAGCCTCGCCATCGCCGGGGGAGCGCTGGTGCAGTACCCGGTCGGCTGGCTGTCGGACCGGGTCGACCGACGCCGGATTCTCCTCGCCCTGGCGATCGGCGGCTTACTCACCTCCGCTGCCGTCGCAGCGAGCCCGCTGCAACCCTGGTTCCTGCCGGCCGTGGGCCTGTTCGGCGCCAGCGTCATGCCGCTCTATGCCATGTCGCTGGCAACGGCGGCAGATGTCTGTGAAGGCGGCGAGTTTGTCACTATCGGCACCTCTGTCCTGCTCCTGAACGCGCTCGGCGCCGTATCCGCGCCACTGCTGCTGGGGCCGCTCATGACCGGACTGAGCGCCACCTCGCTGTTCTGGGGCTTCGCCGTCATCTGCGGCTGCTTCTCGGTGTACCTGGCCGCGCAACTGCGCTCACCGAGGGCCATCGCGCTGGATCAACAGACGCCCTTCGAGGTAGCCGCTACAGAGACCGCCCCGGTGGTCCTCGAGTTGGATCCACGCGGGCATCTCGACGCGCAGGAAGAGCGGCAGGCGGATTCCGCGGCCCCGCAGACTTGAGCGTCGTCGGCCGAACACGGGCGGCCGGGGCCGTAGGCCGCGCACCGTGCCTACCTGCCGCCCGGGCCCGCGCGTCTGCGGGTCCGCCGTGCGGACCCCGCCCGCACGGCGCGGGCTCCCGCGACGGCGGAATCGGCTCCAGGGCCTTGAAATCACTCAACTTCCCTGTCTGCCGACACTTCTCATCTGCTACCCGTGCAGGTAAACTAACGCCCCGTAGTTATACCCACATCCGGAAAGAGGCCCGATAGGAATGACATTTGTTGTTGGAGAGGACTGCATCAACTGCAAGCACACGGACTGCGTCGAAGTCTGCCCGGTTGACTGCTTTTACGAAGGCCCCAATTTCCTCGTTATCCACCCCGACGAGTGCATCGACTGCGCCCTGTGCGAGCCCGAGTGCCCGGTGGATGCGATTTTCTCCGAGGACGAACTGCCCGAGGACCAGGCGGTGTTCCTGGAGCTCAACGCGGAACTGGCGGACGTGTGGCCCTGCATCACCGAGATGAAAGAGGCCCAGCCGGACTCCGAGGAGTGGGCGGGCAAGCCGAACAAGCTGGACCACCTGAAGCGCTGACCAGCAGCACGGACACCGGACCCCGTCATGGTGACATGGCGGGGTTTTTTTCTGCAAGCGCCCGGGCAAGGGTGACAATTCTTGCTAGACTGGCCGCATGAGTGACAAGCGCTTATCCCTGGACTGGCGGGTCGCCTTCGGCCTGGCCATCACCCTGATCTGGATCTCCACCGGCCTGGTCTACCTGCTGGGCATCGTCGGCTGGGGCAACTTCGTGCACCTGCCGACGGCGGACATCGGCAGCTTCCTCGAGGGCGCCTTCGCGCCGCTGGCGTTTTTGTGGCTGGTCATCGGTCACTTCATGCAGCAGACGGAGATATCCGCCAACACCCGGGCCATCAAGCTGCAGGAGCAGAGCGCACAGCGCCTGGAGATCCACTCGCGCAGGGACAGTTACTTCAAACTGCTGACGCTGGTGCAGGAACAGCTGGGCGGTATCGCGTCGTTCCACTACATGTCCGTGGCCGGCCCCACGGGCACGGGAGAGATTACCGGCGAGGAATTCACCGAGCAGCGCGCCATTTCCAGCACGGGGGACCACGCCTGGTTCGTGCGCAAGATGATCTCGGTGATCATCACCAACCGGGAAGATCCGGCGGCGGTGCAGGATATCCTCTTCGGCACGGAGATTCGCACGCGCCATTCCACCAACTACACCCACACCTTCAAAAAGCTGATTGCCGCCGCCGAGGCGGTGGATACCGATGACATGCTGGTGGACGCACTGCTGAACGGCTCGGCCCAGGGACTGCTCTACCGCATCATCTGCTACGTGCGCGGCGACGAGGGTGCGGAACCGTTCCCCGGGGCGATTCCCATTTCGCGTCAGGACCCCGTGAAGGACTTCCGCCTCTGAAAACCCGCGGCTCCGCATAACTTCTGCAGCCCCGGTTCCGCCGCCCCGCTGCGCCAAATCAGGTCCTTGCCAGGCGCGTCCACGGGCGCGAGATTTTCGTCACCGAGTCTGACATCGGGATTCGTGCGACTATTACTGCACCTTTCACGGTTCTCTAACCGTGATGGTTCTCGAATAACTCCAGCAACAGGGGGTCGCCCTCGCGCTCCAGGTAGGCCACCGCCAGGCCCTCGCCATAGCGCTTGCTCCAGATCGCGCGGTAGCCGATCGCCTCGGCCTCGGCGACCTTGCTCTGCAGGTCGTCGATGCGAAAGCGCAGGTGATGCATGCCCTCGCGCCCGGCGTCGATAAATTCCTTGTGCGGGCAGCCCCCGCGCAGCCACTGGATGAGCTCGATCTCCACGTCCCCGCTCCTGCCGAAAGCCAGGCGCATGTCGCACTCCTCTTCCGCTCCGCGGTAGTCGTAGGACATGGGGCCCGGGTCCATCGTGGAGAATGGCCCGAACATGGGCTCATACTGCGCGATGGCGGCCTCCAGGTCGCGCACCACGAACCCTACCTGATCCATTTGCGGCAAATCGAGCTCTTCACGTCTGTCTGCGGCCATGGCAATGGTTCTCGCGTCTGGAAGGAGGCCAAAGCATAGCGCCCTGCCCGGCAGAAGCACTGATTCATACGGCCATATTATGTGTTGCAGGATCCTGGTTTAAATTGTTGGTTTCGGGGCCAGCCAGGTACCGGCCGGGGGACCCCTACAACCCAATGCGCACTATGGAGTGGCCACGGATTTGTATAGGATGTTGGTCCCGCCAACGGCTGGCGGACTTTCATCCTACGACGCCGGACGCCTGAGCAGTCCGGAAGACCACCAGAGGGGACGACGATGGATCTGCTGGAAATATCCGAAACACACAACATGACCCGGGAGGCCGCCGCGAAGCTCCTGCACGAGCTGGCCGACTCGCTGGAACGCCACAACGAGGTGGAGTTCCTGCGCAATGGCATAAAGATCAACGTCGACGTGGCGCCGAGGGTCGAGGTGGAGGTCGAGTTGGAGGTGGAAGACGACGGCTCCAGCCTGGAGATCGAGATAAGCTGGTAGGCCTGAAACGACTGCGGGCGCCCATGGCGCCCGCTATAGCCTGTCCTGCCGGGGCAGCTGCTAGCTGAACAGCGACTCGCCCGTCAGTCCCTGCGTCTCCATAATCGAGCGCAGGCGCTTCAAGGCTTCCACCTGGATCTGGCGCACCCGCTCACGGGTGAGGCCAATCTCGCGCCCCACTTCCTCCAGCGTGCTGCTCTCGTAACCGCGCAGGCCGAAGCGACGCGACACGACCTCGCGCTGCTTGTCGGACAGCTCCTCCAGCCACACGGCGATATTATCCTTGATGTCGGTATCCTGCAGCAGCTGCGACGGATCGCAGACACTGGCGTCGGCGATGGTGTCGACAACCGCCTTGTCGGAGTCAGGGCCCACAGGGGTATCGACCGAGGTAACGCGCTCATTGAGGCCCAGCATGCGCTTGACGTCCGCGGCCGGCTTGTCGAGCATGTCGGCTATTTCTTCCGCGGTCGGCTCATGGTCGAGCTTCTGGGTCAGCTCGCGCGCGGCGCGCAGGTACACGTTGAGCTCCTTCACCACGTGGATCGGCAGGCGGATGGTGCGCGTCTGGTTCATGATGGCGCGCTCGATGGTCTGGCGAATCCACCAGGTGGCGTAGGTGGAGAAGCGGAAGCCGCGCTCGGGATCGAACTTCTCCACCGCGCGAATCAGGCCGAGGTTGCCCTCCTCGATCAGGTCGAGCAGGGTGAGGCCGCGATTGATGTAACGGCGGGAAATCTTCACCACCAGGCGCAGGTTACTCTCGATCATGCGCTGGCGGCCGGACTCGTCTCCGGAGCGCGCCAGGCGCGCGTAGTACTTCTCCTCGTCCGCGGTCAGCAGCGGCGAGTAGCCGATCTCGTTGAGGTAGAGCTGGGTGGCGTCGAGGGACTTCTCGACCTTGCGACTGGTAGCGGCCTTGGCGTTCTCGAAGCTCTGGTCGACATCTTCGGCGGCCTCGAGGTTGACCTCGGCCACCTCGTCCCGGGCATCCTCGTCGACAGGAGCGGCAGTCTGCGCCCCGTTGGCGGACGCTTCCGCCTTGCCCGCCACGGACTTCCGGGACTTGCGTCGGGACGCGGTCTTGCCCTTGGCAGAAGCCTTGTCCCTGGCTGCTCCAGGCTTCGAATTCCCTTTCGAGCCTGCGGCTGTTGGATCCACTTCCATGGCTACTTTCCACTCTTTTTCTTTTACGAATTCGCAGAGTAATTCGCGCCGGGCCGATCAGACTAACCCAGAATAATTCCAAATTGCAAACGGGTATGTGGAAACTGTGATACGAGCCAAATCTTGTTATTTTCAACGTCCGCCTGCCCGGACTATTCTTCGCTTTTTAACGCCTTGGGGGCAATAACCTTTGCGGGTCAACAGGTTTGCCTTCTTTGCGAATCTCGAAATGCAGCTTCACCGAGTCCGTGCCGGAGCTGCCCTTTTCGGCGATCCTGTCACCCGCCGCCACCACCTGGCCCTCGTGCACCAGCAGGCGGTCGTTGTGGGCGTAGGCGCTGAGGTACAGGTCGTTGTGCTTGATGATAAGCAGCTCGCCCAGGCCGACGATGCCGGTGCCCGCGTACACCACCTTGCCCGCCGCGACTGCCATCACGGGGTCGCCGCGTCGACCGCCAATATCGATGCCCTTGTGCACACTGCGGGAGTAGCCGCGGGTTACCCTGCCGCTGGCGGGCCACAGCCACGTACGCACCGGCGCTCCCATATACGCGCCGCCGGTCGCGGCAGGTGCGGCCCGCGGTTTCGCCACGGCAGGTGCCGCAGCAACCGGTGTGGATGCGGGAGCGGGCTTCGCGGGTGCGGCAGCGGGCGTCGCCGGTTGCGGTGATCGCGCGGCGGGCACGGGTGTGGGCGCCGGTTCGGGCAGCGCGGCCTCGCGCAATTCGATGGACTGGCCCGGGTAGATGGTATAGGGCGGCGGGATGCGGTTGGCGGCCGCTACCTTGCGGAAATCCATACCGTAGCGAAACGCGATGGAGTACAGCGTTTCCCCGCGCTGTACGCTGTACAGGTTGCGCGTGGTCCGGGTAGGCACCGCCGGCGCAGGCAATGGCCGCGCCGCCCGGTCCTCCACCGGCGCCCGGGCATTGCCCGAGCAGCCTGCCAGCAGCAGCGCCACGCCCAGGCCGCAAAGTGCGCCGCTCAGCGCGGCGAGAGCCCGGGACGACGACTGTCGCATTTGCGGCAAGAGCGGTGTCAGCATCACCGGCGCTTGCGCAGAATCATGCCCTGCCCCAGCGGGCATGGATGAACCAGACCAGGGCGAATCCCGCCACAGCCAGCGCGGCACACAGGCCGACCTGCGGAACCTGGCCGGTGAACACCTGGAACTCGGCCGGCAGCACCGGCAGCTGCTGCGCCGGCTTCAGCCCGCCGTCACTTCCGGCGACCCAGCTGAGCACGCGCTTCCAGGGCCATACCACGGCCAGTGAGCCAAACAGGAAACCGGTCAGCAGCGCCATCGTCGCCTGGTGGAAACGCTGCAGCAGCCAGTACAGCAGGCGCGAGAAGCACATGAGGCCGCTGGCCGCGCCGACCACGAACACCAGTATGAACAGGAGGTCCAGGCTCTTGATGGCAACCAGCACGGTCGCGTACATGCCCAGCAACACCAGGATGAAGCTGCCGGATATCCCCGGCAGGATCATGGCGCAGATCGCCAGGAAGCCGGCGAAGAACACGCCGCCGTAACCGACCTGCAGGTCCAGCACCGGGGACAGCGCGATGAACAGCGCTACGGCGATGCCGACCGCCAGGCTGAGCACGCGCCGCAGGTTCCACCGCTCCACCTGCTCCAGCAGCACCAGCGCGGAAGCCAGGATGAGGCCGAAGAAGAAAGCCCACAGGGGAACCGGATGATGCTCGAGCAACCAGGAAATACCGCGCGCCAGCGAGAAGATACTCGTGGCGATACCCAGCACCAGCGCCAGCAGGAAACCGCCGTTGACATGTTCCCAGGCACCGGCGATATCCAGCCGCAGCACCCGGCGCAGGAACTCCATGTCGACCGCGCGGATGCTGGCCAACAGGGTGTCGTAGATCCCGGTGATGAAGGCCATGGTGCCGCCCGAAACGCCGGGCACGATGTCCGCGGCGCCCATCAGCATGCCGCGCAGGAACACACCGAGGGAACCCAAGGGCTACTTCTCCGTCCCTGGCCGCAGGGGTACGAAGTAGACGCCCTCCACGATTTCGGTCTCGAAGCCCTCGCGCGTGCGCGTTACCACCTGCAGGTGCTGTTCTTCGCCGCCCACCGGCAACACGAGCCGGCCGCCGGGTGCCAGCTGGCGCAACAGTTCCTCGGGGATGCGCTCCGGCGCCGCGGTGGCCAGGATGCCATCGAAGGGCCCCCGCTCCGGCCATCCCAGCCCGCCGTCCGCGTGCTGCATCTGCACATTGCGCAGCTTCAACTGGCGCATGCGCTGACGCGCCTTGAGCTGCAGCGGCTTGATGCGTTCGACGCTGAACACCTCCTCCACCAGCTGCGCCAGCACCGCGGTCTGGTAACCGGAACCGGTGCCGATCTCCAGCACGCGACTGCGCGGACCCGCGGCGAGCAACAGCTCGGTCATGCGCGCGACGATGTAGGGCTGCGACAGGGTTTGCTGGTAACCGATGGGCAGGGCGACATCCTCGTAGGCGCGATGCGCCATGGCTTCATCGAGGAACAGGTGCCGCGGCGTGCTGCGGATAACTTCCAGCACATCGTGGTTGGCGATGCCCTGCTCGACAAGGCGCTGCACCAGGCGCTCCCGGGTGCGCTGCGACGTCATGCCGATACCGCTGAGGTCAGCCCTGTTCACTACCTGTACCACCCATCACACTCCCGTCCCTGTATTGCACGCACTCCGCCAGTAGCGCTGTGGCGTAACCGCCAGCACCCAGTGCGAAATCCAGCTGCAAGCCGCCATCATCACAAAACTGCCAGCAAAAGTCATCCGGCAACAGCCGCGTCGATCGCCAGGCGAGGCGCAGTCCCTCGCGCTGCAAAAAGTCGAGGACTTCCGTGTATTGCGCCTGCGCCCGGGCGCAGCGCAACGCGAATTGCGCGGCCTCGCCACCGCCATCTCCCCACAGCGGCAGCGCGGGGTTCACGTCTCCACTGCGCAGCCGCTCGCCCAGCTGTGCGTCGGCTTCCCCGACGACAAAAAAGCTGTTGCTGCCGCTCAGCAGGCAGACCTCCCCGGCAGCGGCCTCGCACCAGTCGCCGGCGGCAACACGTTGCGCAAGCATCTCGTTGAACAGCAGACCGCGCAGCGCCGACAGGTACAGGCTGCGCCTGGCGCGCCCGGGCCGTCTCCCGCCGCGGGCCCAGGCCAGCGCACCATCGACCGTCGCGCCGCCGCGTCCAAAGCGCTGCTCACCGAAATAGTTGGGCACGCCGGACTGCGCTATCTGCTGCAACCGTTGCTCGAGCGCCCCGGTAGCGCCGCTCACGTCGCGCAGCACGAGGCGAAAGCGGTTGCCGCGGTGCACACCGCGGCGCAGCTTGCGCCGGTGGCGGCTTTGCGCCAGTACCGTCACATCGCCATCCGCTTCCAGCGACTGCCAGGCAGGCTCCGGCCTGCCGGCGAGGCCCACGCTGAACCACTGTCGCGTCACCGCGTTGCGATCCTTCAGGCCGCTGTACCCGACATCCCGGGGATGGACGCCACTCAGACTGGCCAGCCGCTCCGCCAGCTCAGCCGTATTCAACTGTCGCTTCTGCAGCAGCAGGAACGCGTGTTCTCCCTCGCCGTCGGGCTCGAAACCCAGCAACTCCTCCACGCGGAAATCCTCGGGACGGCTGCGTATGACAGCGCCCGCGCAGGGTTCGCCCCAGGCCCGGGGCCAGGCAAGCTTCATCCGGGTGCGGCTTGCAACAGCGCCACGACATGGGCCGCTATGCCCTCCCGTCGCCCGGCGAAACCCAGTCCTTCCGTGGTGGTGGCCTTCACGTTGACCTGCGTGACGTCCGCCGCCAGGTCGTCGGCCAGGTTCGCGCACATGGCGTCGATATGCGGCGCCAGCCGCGGTGACTGGGCGATCAGCGTGCAGTCGAGATTGGCCAGGCGCCAACCCGCGGCCAGGACCCGCTGCCGCACGTCGCGCAGCAGCAGGCGGCTGTCGATATCCGCATTCGCGGGATCGGTGTCGGGGAAGTGGCGGCCGACATCACCCAGCGCCGCCGCTCCCAGCAACGCGTCGCAGATGGCGTGGATCAGGACATCGCCGTCGGAGTGAGCCTGTAGCCCGCGATCGTGGGGAATGCGCACGCCGCCCAGTACCACGCTGTCGCCCTCACCGAAGGCATGCACATCATAGCCGTGTCCTACGCGCATGGCGCCGCTTCTCCCTGCTGTCGTCTCATTGTGCACCGCTGTCCAGGTACCACCCCGCCAATGGCAGGTCTTCGGCGACCGTCACCTTCATGTTGTGGGGCCCGCAGGCGACCAGCTGTACGGGATGGCCGGCCAGCTCCATGGCGGAGGCCTCGTCCGTCACCGCGCTGCCGGCGGCAGCCGCCTGGCGCAGCGCCGTGCGTAACTCGCCGAGACGGAACATCTGCGGTGTCTGGGCCCGCCACAGCCCGCGCCGGTCGACGGTCCTCGCCACCAGCGCATCACTGCCCGCCTCCTTCAGGGTGTCCACCACGGGTTGGGCGAGGATGCCGCCGACGCCGGAAGCCACCACCGCGTCGATGAGGCTGTGGATGTCGCGTGTGCGCACGCACGGTCGCGCGGCGTCGTGCACCAGTACCCAGTCCGCGGCCGCGGCCCGGTCCGACAGCGCCTCCAGGCCAGCCAGCACCGAACCACTGCGCTGCTCTGCGCCGCTGGTCGTGATCACACGCTGCTGCGCCAGCTCGGGCAACGCACCCGCCCGCTGGTCCTGCGCATGCAGCGCCACGCAGATGGCGGCGATCTGTTCACAGGACAACAGCGCGCGCAGGCTGTGCTGCAGCAGGCTCGCGCCCGCAACCTCCAGGTACTGCTTGGGCAGATCTGCTCCCATGCGTGTGCCGCTGCCCGCCGCGGGAACGACGGCCCAGCAGCGCGCGGCAGCTTCATTCACGGCGCGCTTCCGGCACGCGCGCCGGCTGCGGCTGCACGTGGTAGTAGGTTTCCCCCTCGGCTACCAGGCCCAACTCCTCCCTCGCCCTCTGCTCCAGGCCCGCCTTGCCGGTCTGCAGTTCAAGCACCTCGCGCTCCAGCACGGCGTTGCGCTCCGCCAGCGCGGCGTTGATCTGTGTCTGCTCCCGCACCTGCTCGCGCAGGCGCTGTCGTTCGGCCAGCCCGCCCTCGGCAAGCCAGAGGCGATACTGCAGCAGCAACAGCAGCGCGACGAGACAGGCCAGCAGCCAGCGCACGACGAATGACTAGGCGCGCCCGAACTCCGCCATGCCGCGATAGGGCGCGTCGGCACCCAGCTCGGCCTCGATGCGCAGCAGGCGGTTGTACTTGGCGACGCGGTCGGACCGGCACAGCGAGCCCGTCTTGATCTGGCCCGCGGCGGTGGCCACCGCGAGGTCGGCAATGGTCGTGTCCTCGGTCTCGCCTGAGCGGTGTGAAATCACCGCGGTGTAACCGGCGTTCTTCGCCATGGCGATGGCGTCCAGCGTCTCGGACAGGCTGCCGATCTGGTTGAACTTGATCAGGATCGAGTTGGCGACGCCCTTGTCGATCCCCTCCTGCAGAATGCGCGTATTGGTCACGAACAGGTCGTCGCCGACCAGCTGCACCTTGTCGCCGATCTTGTCGGTAAGCAGCTTCCAGCCGTCCCAGTCGGATTCGTCCAGGCCGTCCTCGATCGAGATGATCGGGTGGGCCCCCGCCAGGTCGGCGAGATAATCCGCAAACGCCTCGCTCGTAAACTGCTTGCCCTCGCCCGCGAGATCGTAAACGCCGTCGCGGTAGAACTCCGAAGCCGCGCAGTCCAGCGCGAGGGTGACGTCGGTGCCGATCGTATAGCCCGCTTTACCTACCGCCTCGGCTATCGCCTCCAGCGCCGCCTCGTTGGAGGGCAGGTTGGGCGCGAAGCCGCCCTCGTCGCCCACCGCCGTGTTCAGGGAACGCCCGGCGAGCACCTTCTTCAACTGGTGGAAAATCTCGGCGCCGGCGCGCAGGGCCTCGGCGAAGCTGGGCGCGGCCACAGGCTGCACCATGAATTCCTGGATATCGACGTTGTTGTCGGCGTGCTCGCCGCCGTTGAGTATGTTCATCATGGGCACCGGCATACTGAACGCGGAGGTGCCATTGATGTCGGCGATGTGCCGGTAGAGAGGAAGGCCCCTGGCCTGCGCGGCCGCCTTGGCCGCGGCCAGGGACACCGCGAGTATCGCGTTGGCGCCGAACTTTGCCTTGTTGTCCGTGCCGTCGGCATCGATCATGGCCTGGTCCAGCTCGCGCTGCGCACTGCTATCGGTGCCAAGCAGCAGGTCGCGGATCGGGCCGTTGACATTGGCTACCGCGTTCAGCACGCCCTTGCCCAGGTAGCGGCCGCTGTCGCCATCGCGCAGCTCCAGGGCCTCGCGCGAACCCGTGGAGGCGCCCGAGGGTGCGCAGGCCGAGCCGACCTCGCCGGATTCCAGTGTGACCTCCGCCATCACGGTGGGATTGCCGCGGGAATCCATCACCTCGAAGGCCTGCACGTTTGCGATATTGCTCATTGGTGTTACTCCGTTGTTACTGATCGATCGTCACTGATCGATTGTTAGTGATCGATTTGCAGCGGCGGCAGCGACTTCACCAGGTCGTCCACTGCTTTCACCTGGGCCAGGAACGGCTCGAGCTGCGCCAGCGGCAGTGCGCTGGGCCCATCGCACAGGGCCTTGTCGGGATCCGGGTGCGCTTCGAGGAACAGTCCCGCCAGACCCACTGCCATACCCGCCCGGGCCAGCTCGGCCACCTGGGCGCGCCGACCGCCGGACGCGGCGCCGCCGGGATCGCGGCACTGCAGCGCGTGCGTGACGTCGAAGATCAGCGGGGCATTGCCGCAGGCCTTCTTCATCACGCCGAAACCGAGCATGTCGACCACCAGGTTGTCGTAGCCGAAGTTGCTGCCGCGCTCACACAGCAGGATGCGCGTATTGCCGCACTCGGCGAACTTCTCCACCACGTTGGCCATCTGCGACGGGCTGAGGAACTGCGGTTTCTTCACATTGATAACGGCGCCGGTCGCCGCCATGGCCTGTACCAGGTCTGTCTGCCGCGCCAGGAACGCCGGCAACTGGATGATGTCACAGACCTGCGCCGTCGCCGCCGCCTGAGCCGGTTCGTGTACATCGGTAATTAAAGGCACGCCGAAGGTCGACTTCACCTCCGCCAGTATGGACAGGCCCTCGTCCAGTCCGGGGCCGCGGAAGGAGTGAATGGAGGACCGATTGGCCTTGTCGAAGGAGGCCTTGAAGACATAGGGAATACCCAGCCGTGCGCAGACTTCCACGTAGTGCTCGGCCACCGACAGGGCGAAGTCCCGGCTCTCGAGCACGTTGACGCCGCCCAGCAGCACAAAGGGCGATGCGTTATCGACGCGAATCTCGCCGACATGGACAGTCTGGTCAGTCACGGTACATACCCTGCGTGTTACCCGGCCTGCTCCCGGGAATGTTCGATGGCCGCCTGGATGTAGCTGGTGAACAGCGGGTGCCCGCCCCGGGGCCGGGAAGTAAACTCGGGATGGAACTGGCAGGCGATGAACCAGCGGTGTTCCGGCAGCTCGATCATCTCCACCAGCGAGCGGTCCGCGGACCAGCCGGCGATGCGCATGCCCTTGTCGCGTATGGCGTCCAGGTAATTGTTGTTAACCTCGTAGCGATGCCGGTGGCGCTCGTGGATCGTATCGCTGCCATAGATTGCGCGGCAGGCCGATTCCGGCTCGAGGTGGCACGGCTGGGCCCCGAGGCGCATCGTGCCGCCCTTGTCGGAGGACTCGTCGCGCATCTCGGAACTGCCGTCGGCATTCATCCACTCGGTGATCAGGGCGACGATCGGGTGCGGTGTGGTCGCATCCATCTCGGTAGAGTTGGCGTTCGCCAGGTCGCACACATGGCGCGCGAACTCCACCAGCGCCACATGCATCCCGAGGCAGATACCCAGGTACGGGATGTTGTTCTCGCGCGCGTAGCGCACGGCGGTGATCTTGCCCTCGACGCCGCGGTCGCCAAAGCCGCCCGGTACAAGGATGGCGTTGACGCCCTCGAGCACGCCCGTGCCGTCGCGCTCGATGTCCTCGGCGTCGATGTGCAGTATCTCCACGTCACTCATGGTCTGCAGGCCGGCGTGCGCCAGCGCCTCGTTGAGCGACTTGTAGGCGTCCAGCAGGTCCATGTACTTGCCGACCATGGCCACCTTCACACGGTGTTCCTTGGGTGCAAACTCGCGCTCGATGACATCGTTCCAGGAGGAGAGGTCCGCGCTCTTGCAGTCGAAGCCAAAACGCTCGACCACGAAGTCGTCCAGGCCGAAGCCCTGCAGCATGCCGGGAATCTTGTAGATGGAATCGGAGTCCAGCAGCGGGATGACGGCCCGCTCCTCGACGTTGGTGAACAGGGAGATCTTCTTGCGCGCGCTCTCCTCGATATCCACGGCGCAGCGGCACAGCAGGATATCCGGCTGCAGGCCGATGGAGCGCAATTCCTTCACCGAGTGCTGGGTGGGCTTGGTCTTGATCTCCCCGGCGGTGGCGATGTAAGGCACGAGCGTGAGGTGCATGAGCATGGCCCGGTTCGGCCCCATTTCCACGCGCAGCTGGCGCGCCGCCTCGAGAAACGGCAGGCCCTCGATGTCGCCGACCGTACCGCCGATTTCGACCACTGCCACGTCCGCGTCCCCGGCGCCCAGGATCACCCGGCGCTTGATTTCGTCTGTGATGTGGGGAATGACCTGCACCGTGCCGCCCAGGTAGTCGCCCTTGCGCTCCTTGCGCAGCACGGCGTTGTACACGCGGCCGGTGGTGAAGTTGTTGGCCTTCTTCATGGTGGTTGTGGTGAAACGCTCGTAGTGACCCAGGTCGAGGTCGGTTTCCGCGCCGTCCTCCGTAACGAACACCTCGCCGTGCTGGAACGGGCTCATGGTGCCCGGGTCGACATTGATGTAAGGGTCGAGCTTGAGGAGGGTGACGCGGATGCCGCGGGCTTCCAGCAGCGCCGCGAGGGATGCCGCCGCG